>CALMKY010000616.1 GCA_937867195.1 uncultured Saprospiraceae bacterium
ATCATCAGCCTGATATATTGTTGCGAAGAAGGATACCTACAGAAAGTCAATATGGTTATGAACATATCATCGACCGCATTTTCTCTTTGGTCCAAGACATGTCAAGGGAATCAGGTTTTCACCCCGATCAAATCGGTATCGGTACCCCGGGAAGCTATGATCCGGTAAATTACCTTCATAAAAATTCGAATACAACCTGTCTTAATGGTCGTCCATTTAAACCGGATCTTGAAAAAAAATTGGGTGTACCACTCAATATGGCCAATGATGCCAATTGTTTTGCCATTGCAGAGGCAACGTTAGGTGCTGTACCTGCATTATTACCAAATGCTAAAGTCGTATTTGGAATTATTATGGGTACCGGGGTAGGTGGTGGAGTCATCGTCGATGGAAAAGTGATTCATGGTCGACATGGAATCGGTGGAGAGTTTGGTCATATTAAGACGGAAGACAATGATATTATATGTTATTGTGGTCATACCGGCTGCAATGAAAATGTGATGTCAGGTCCAGCTTTGGAAAAATATTATACAAAGATCAGTGGTGAAAGTAAATCAATGAAAGAGATCGTGAAGGCTTGGCGCGAGGGTCACGATCGATGTGCCATAGCTACCAGGGATAGAATGTTATCAAACTTTGGACTGG
Source organism: uncultured Saprospiraceae bacterium (assembly GCA_937867195.1). Lineage (GTDB taxonomy): Bacteria > Bacteroidota > Bacteroidia > Chitinophagales > Saprospiraceae > JADJLQ01. Next base: position 646 of record CALMKY010000616.1, read on the forward strand.
CTTGTTCTTACGTAATCAATCTACTGGACCCTGACGCAATCGTTCTTGGGGGAGGATTGGGTCAAATCGACGAATTGTATCAGTTTGGTCAACAAGAAATATTGAAACATATGTTCAATGACCGATGTGAAACACCTTTAGTAAAGCCCTTGTTGGGTGATAGTGCGGGGGTAATTGGTGCAGCCATGTTATAATGTAAGGTTATAAAAACGGCACCTTGCAAACTTCTGCTGGTAATAATTTTTCCCCTGCCTTAATGAAGATTTTTGACCCAATATTGGAATGTATCGTGTCTACATATCCCATGCCGATCGGTATTCCAAGACTGGGAGATTGAGTCCCAGAAGTTACATGGCCAATTTCCTTACTCGCTTCGTCAAGAATGGGATAATGATGTCTCGGTACTCTCCGATCATTGACTCTGAAACCAACTAATTTTTTAGTAAGACCGGATTTTTTCTGGGCATTAAATTTATCTGAACAAGTGAAAGTACCTTTACCTAGTTTAGTGATCCACCCAAGACCTGCTTCAAGCGGTGAGGTCGTGTCATCGATATCATTGCCATACAATGCAAATCCTTTTTCAAGTCTTAAAGTATCTCGCGCACCTAAGCCGATAGGTAGGATATCGTGTGCGTGACCCGCATCCAGGATAGAATTCCACAAGGTCACGGCATGTTTTTCATCAAAATATAATTCGAATCCCCCTGAACCGGTATAACCCGTAGCAGAAATAAGGACATTATCTATGCCGGCAAATCTTCCTTTCGTAAAGGTATAATACACCAGGCTTTTAAGATCTACATCAGTCAATGATTGCAATGCATCTATTGCCAGAGGACCTTGCACAGCTAATAAAGCGGTCTGATCAGAAATATTGATGACCCGCGTATCAAAATGATTGTGCGATACGACCCAATTCCAATCTTTTTCGATATTGCCTGCATTGACGACAAGCATGTACGCCTTTTCGCCTTCCGAACACTGATCTTCGTCAAGCCGGTAGACTAGTAAATCATCGATGATGCCTCCCTGATCATTCGGCATACAACTGTATTGAGCATGACCGATTTCGAGTTTTGATACATCGTTGGTGGTGATGGACTGGATAAGATCTAGCGCTTGTTTTCCTTTGACAATAAACTCACCCATATGGGATACATCAAACATGCCTACTTTATTTCTTACGCGCAGATGTTCTTCCGTAATGCCGGTGGGATAATAGATTGGCATATTGAATCCGGCGAATTCTGCCATGCGGGCCCCCAATGCTTTATGTATTGGTGTTAATGCTAAGTCTTTCACAGGTAATCCTAATTAATTTTACTTTTTCTTAATCTATTACATCGAGGCTATTCAATATATCGATCGCATCCTTTTCAGCTTCCTTGTCATCATCATCAAAAATTATTGCTATAAAAAAATTAGTATGACTGTTTGGATTGCCCATTCCGGCAAAAACAATTCGATTACCATCTTTAAAACCCTCTACAAAATAACCTTCGAGCTCATTGATCTTTATTTTTTTGGCATGATCGATTTCCTGAAGTTTTATTTCTTTGGCACCTGCTATGGTGGCATCATCTAAATCATCGATGGGCACATTTTCTTCAAAGATATTCATACTGAGCTCGAGGCCTACCCCTTTCATTTCAAATTCGCTGTCTGTATTTTTTTGAACCCTTAAATCACGAGGTACGGTAATTTGGATTTTATATTTATCCCATACATACGTCTTTTGGGAAAAAACAAAATGTGCATTCAACAATAAAAACAAAATTAAATAAACTTGCTTTTTCATAACTTTTTAAAAATTAAGGATTTAGTGGAAGGCAAGGTAGATAAAAAATTTAGAAAAAAATTCATGAAAAGTTATAAACTAATCAGTAAAGTTGATGCGTTGGATTTTATCACCGATTTGTATTGCATTGACCACTTCCATGCCGGAGACCACTTCAGCGAATATAGTATAATTACCATCGAGATGAGGTGTGGGACTATGCGTGATGAAAAACTGACAACTTTCAGTATGATTACCTGCAAAAGCCATACCCACCATACCTGCCTTATTATAGTAGATCGGTGGCGTCTCAGATCGAATACTATTTTCCGCTGAACCGTATCCATCCCCACGAGGACAACCACCCTGGATTACAAAATTAGGAACTACCCGATGGAATATCTTATTATTGTAAAACTCTGCTTTGGCAAGTCTTACAAAATTGGCTACAGTGGCAGGCGCTGCTTCTTTAAGTAAATGGAGTTTTATGTTTCCTTTATCTGTGACGATCTCGGCATAATTCCCTATTCCATTCAGTGCAAATTCAGCTGCATTTAATTTTTTATAATCGTTCATAGATGGCAAAGCATCGGTGTTTCCTTTTAACGAATTGATCGTTTTGCTTAGCATATATTGAGCATACGCATTATTCACGAGACCAGATTTGATGGATTCGATTTTGGTCACATCGAGTAATGATTTAGTAATCTCCTCTTTTGCCGCCGATTCTATGATTTCGAGAGCTGCGCCATCTCCGGTAGATACTTTATCGTAGACGTAGTTGATCACATCTTGCTTCGCAGCATCCCCCATGCTCGACTTATTTTTGATCAGATCCATAGATGCATCCATGATAGCCGATTGAATCACAGGTAAACTTGATTGCTTTCCAGTTTCCAAAAGCCATCCTATATTTTTTGAATCTGTACCGATGGCTTTGATGCAGGCTGCTTTCTGAGAAAGATTTTCAGTATTTCCATAGATTGATTTCAATTCACCGGCAACACTGCTTTTAGCAATTGCGTACAGAGGATCCAGGAATTTATTGGCCAATCCGAGCAACGGGATCTTCACCTGCCATGGATAATTATCACGGGCGAGTTCACGATATTCTTTGCCATCGGATGATTTGCCATGTTCCTGAAGATATAGAATGGCGGTACTCGCAATGGATAAGTTTTTGTTTTTAAGTGCCGGGATGACGGTTGATTTAATTTGAGAATAATCATAGTTTGATAAAGATCGCAATGCATTGGCACCGAATCTTCCGTCAACATCGGTATTGATGACTTCTTTCAATAAGGCCAGGGCAGGCTCTGATTTGGTTTTGCCGATTGCAAGGGTCAATGCCAGCTTTACATCACCATCGTTCTCTGATTTAAAAGTATTCAATAATACATCAGTATATTCACCCAAATTTAAATTTTTTGCACGTGCCAGATAATGAGCTGCCATCAGGCGTACTTCATGAGGATAGACATTGCCAAGATAGTTGACGGCAGTATGGGTGCCTGCAGAATCAATGATTCCACGCAGCATGTACCGGTAAATACCCCTGATCTGTCCAAGCAACAAAAGAGTATCGGTGGGTTTGTACGTTTCTACCGTGGCCATGGCTTTCAGGAATTCTGCAGATCCTACCCTGCCTACAGCTTCGAGGATTGCGCTATTGATGGTAGAATTAATTCCTGCTGTGTCGTATTGTCTGAATGAAGATAACAAAGCATCCTGACTAGATGGTTTGCCCAGAAGACCTAAGCTATATGCTGCTGCAGAAGCTACGTGGATATTGGCATCTTTTAATAAATAAGCCAAGGTATCGGCTGACAATTGATTGCGAACCGATCCCACTGCTAACGCCGCTGCATATCGGATCGAAGGATTTGTCGAAGAAAAATATGAATAAAGTCTATTTAAGTCCTGATCATTTTGTGCTACCATTAGATTTCTGATGGCACTGTCCTGGAGATTGATTCCGGCAGGAGCCAGGTCTGTAACGTTTGTCGTATTTGATTTTTCAGTTACCGGTATGCATGCCTGGTACATCAAGCATAAACTAAAACTGTAAGCAAGAAAAATTTTGGAAATAAGCTTGAACAATTTCGATTGGTCAGTCAACATATATACTTTATTCTTAAGGGAATGATAGTTAACAGATTAACATCCACTTAAATTGTCTGATTAAAAGGCAAAAATAAAGGAAATGTAGAATATAAGAAGTCAGGGAAATGCTAACACTTATTAAATGAGATCCATTTTAATCTCTGTAATTCAATGCAGGCTTACGGTCACCTAACAATGCTTCATACTTATAGTCCCCTAAATCTTTTTTATACTCTTCTTTTGCTTTTTGTACGAGTATTGGATCGGTAAATAAATCGATCGCGGTCATGGTCATTGTTTTAGCTGCTACCATCATGCCTTTTGTTCCAATCTCCGTACCCCCGCAGGCTACAGCCTGCCAACTATGAGCAGGTGTGCCGGGAGCCCATGTACAAGCTCTCATCCCTACGGTTGGTACTGCATAGCTGACATCACCTACATCGGTAGAACCACCACCGGCATCTTCTTCTACCTTGATGGGTTTGATCATCGAAGATGTTTCGATAGCAGGTGGAGGTGATAAAAAGCTTGATTGTATATTTTTGGCAAATGCTGTTTCATCATCATTGTATTTTACTCCACCGACTTTTTCCAGATTCTTTTGCATGGCTTCAGCCAAAGTGCGATTAAGTAATAAATCGTGTGTGCCGCCGATGATTTCGTAATGTACTTGTGTACCCGTGCCCATAGCAGCTCCTTCTGCACATTTTACAACCCGATCAAAAATAGATTTAACCTGATCTCGCTTTGGGTGTCGTACATAATAATAGACTTCTGCAAAATCTGGAACTACATTAGGTGCTTTTCCACCACTGGTGATCACATAATGGATGCGGGTTTCCTGAGGTATGTGTTCGCGCATCATGTTGACCATATGATCCATTGCTTCGACTCCATCGAGGGCTGATCTCCCTTTATCCGGTGCGCCGGCTGCATGTGCCGAAATACCATAAAACCTAAACTTAGCAGATTTATTTGCCAATGCACTGGTCATGGTCACTCCATTTTCTGATCCGGGATGCCAGTGAATGACTACATCTACATCATTAAACAAGCCTGCTCTGACCATATACACTTTACCACTGCCTCCTTCCTCTGCAGGACATCCAAATACTTTAATTGTGCCAGTCAGCTTTTTTTGATCAATTAATTTTTTTAATTCGATCCCTGCGGCCACGCTGGCAGTACCAAACAAATGATGCCCGCATCCATGTCCTGCATCTTTCCCGGCGGATATTTTTTCTGGAACCGCCTGTTGAGAAAGTCCCGGCAACGCATCGAACTCGCCTAATATCCCAATCACGGGTTTACCTGACCCGTAGGTAGCTACAAAAGCCGTAGGTTCGTCTGCTACACCTGCTTGAACTGTAAACCCCTGATCGCTAAGTAGCGTTTGCAATAGGGCAGAACTCTTTACTTCTTTATATCCTACTTCAGCGAAGCCCCAAATCTGTAACGCGGTCTTTTTATAAAGATCATATTGCGATTGAATGTCTTGCTCTGCATCGGATTTCAACAAATCTACTGGACTGATTGCGGGAGCAGAAGGGGATTTGGATTTATTCTTTTGGGATATTAGTATCAACGATTGTGATAAAATAAGGATCACTAGAATCATTCTTTTCATATCACAATAATAATCAATGCACATTGTATATTTAATATTTTCCGTTAGATTTACTTATTCATTTAGCTAAAAAACCCCTCTCCCCAAAAAATTAATTGCAGTTATTTTCAGCGATCAACTGATGAAATTGGCTATATTTATTTTGGAAAATTTTATTTAAACACAACAAAGCATATATGAAGAGATTGAACTTTTTAATGGCTCTGATGATATTGGCCATCATGCTGTATCAATGCAGCCGCAACCCGGTCACCGGTAAAAGTGAGCTTAATTTAATGTCAGAAGCTCAGGAGAAACAGACCGGACAGCAAAGTGATCCACAGGTCATCGCCGAATATGGTAAATACAATGATGCCGCATTACAAGCTTATATCAACGAGAAAGGGCAGGAAATGGTCAAGATTTGTCATCGCCCTAATCTTGGATATACATTCCAAATAATCAGTAGTTCCATCGTCAACGCTTTTGCCGTGCCGGGCGGCTATGTGTATTTTACACGGGGTATCATGGGGCATTTTAATAATGAAGCCGAGTTTACCGGAGTATTGGGCCATGAGATTGGTCATATTACAGCCAGACATGCCAATGCGCAGGCTAAAGATCAATTGTTTACACAAGTCGGGTTGATTGCCTTAATCATCGCATCACCGGCTGCGGCACAATTTGCAGAACAGTTATCTCAAGGAGCACAGTTATTAATGTTAAAGTTTAGCCGTGCTCACGAATCTCAATCGGATGGCCTTGGGGTGGACTATTCCACGAAGATTGGATATGATGCTCATCAGATGGCCAATTTTTTTCAAACCATAGGTCGGATTTCTGATGCTGCAGGAGCAAGGTTGCCGGTCTTTTTAAGTACACATCCGGATCCAGGGGATCGGTATAATACAGTCCATAAACTCGCCACACAAGCTCAGGCCAATTTGGATAAATCTGCATTGAAAGTAAATCGAGATGAATATCTGCGCAAAATTCACGGAATCATGTATGGTGAAGATCCAAACGAAGGATATATCGAAAGCGGTGTTTTTTATCATCCACAATTGAAATTTAGATTTCCGGTGCCTACAGGATGGCAAACCCAAAACTCTCCGCAACAATTTGCCATGGCCGAGCCCAACGGTAAAGCCATGATGGTATTTGTATTAGGTCAGGGGTCCACATTGAATGAAGTGATTCAAAATGCAAATAAACAATACAATCTTATTCCTTCCTCTTCGCAAAATCGTACCGTGAACGGGTACCCTGCCGTGGCGGTCATGTCCACGCAGCAACAAGTGGATCAGAATGGCCAGCCGGTTCAAAACACATCAGGACAACCTACGACTCAGGTATTGAGTTATTATATCCAAAAAGATGGCAATATTTATTGTTTTCATGGTGTAGCGGCCAGCACTGACTTTGCCACGTATCATAATTTATTCCTGAATACCATGGAAGGATTTAACAATCTTACAGATCCTTCAAAAATCAATGTGCTGCCTGAATACATAAGCGTGGTCAATGCACCCAGGACAGCCACATTATCAGAGTTATTAACCAGCTACGGTGTTCCTCAAAAAAGATTGGAAGAGTTAGCGATCCTCAATGGAATGCAACAAAAGGATATCGTCCAGGCCGGGACTCTATTTAAAGTAATCCAAAAAGGTAAAGCCTGATGAAAATCAGTGGCGACTGACAAAAGTAGACAATTCATCAACTTGTACTTATTCTCTTTTTTATTTATATCATTGTACTATGAAAATAATATGTTTTTTATTTTTAATATTGAGCACATCCGCTTATTCTCAATCGGAAACGGATTTTATACAGGGAAGAGGTAAAAAAATGTATAGTATGATCGAAATTAAGCAAAGGAATAAATACATCCAGGTAACCATTCCCAAGCTTTCACTGATCCAATCCAACTTTAATATATACATCACTGCCAATACCGAGGCGGAAGGGTATGTAGTCAATGCGAATGGAGATAAATATAAATTCAAAACAATTCCGGAAACATTAAATAAATTGTATGCGATGGGTTATCGGCTCATGCCCAATGTTTCCATGCAGAATGACTTAATAGAAAATACGACGGCTAGCATCGAGATTAAATATATGTTTGAAAGAGTTGACTCTAATTAATATGCTTTTACTTTTGTAAGATGTCTTCGCGATGGCGGATATTTTGTTCTATTGTGTTTCTGATGGTGTTTCTGATTCCATTGGCTACGGAGACATTGCATCAATATCAGCACCTCAGCGATACCTATTGTAAAGATTTTAATAGTCTGCACTTTCATAAAAAGGAACATCATTGTAATCTATGTGATTACAGGATGTCCACCACGGTCTGGCCGGGACATTATAATTTATCTCCTGCATTTGGAGTTTTCATCGATCGGGTATATTTCTTTGATCAGATATTGGATTCTGACCAATTGAAATTCTGTTTTACCTTAAGAGCCCCCCCGCAACTTTCATAGGGATCCAATTTCAAAAAGGACGTTCATGTTGCATGCATGGTGCGTCTTTGTTTTAAATCTATTTTGACTTATTTGAGGCAGGTAGATTCTTTCTTTATTCTATTTCAAAAAATTCAATATGAAAAGCATTTTGTTTTGTATGCTTTTGGTTTCCTTGAAATCATTCGCCGAGGATGGCAATAAGGCAATTTTAAAAGGTAAGATCACTGAAGCCAAGACGGGGACACCCATTGGGGGCGCCTATATTTACTTACCCGATTTTAAATCCGGTACTGTCTCCAATCTCGATGGGGAATATAAGCTGGAAAACCTTCCAAATTCAAAAGTATTGGTTCAAGTATCACAAGTCGGTTATAAATCAATCAATGTACCGGTCGAACTGGATTCTGTAACCATTGTCGACTTTGTATTAGAAGAATCGGTTGCAGAGCTTCATGAAGTCGTCATCACAGGGTTATCACAAGCAACCGAACTAAGAAGAGCACCAGCTCCCATTTCTACCATATCGAATCAACAACTTAGCCAGGTATCCTCCACGAATATCATCGATGCGATCGCCAGACAACCCGGCCTATCGCAGATTACCACCGGCTCTGGAATTTCCAAACCTGTTATACGGGGTTTGGGTTATAATAGAGTCCTGGTGGTCAATGATGGAATACGACAGGAAGGACAACAATGGGGGGATGAACATGGTATCGAGATAGATGAAAATGCCGTTAACAGGGTGGAAATATTGAAAGGTCCGGCAAGTCTTTCTTATGGTTCGGATGCGATGGCAGGGGTTATTCATTTTTTACCTTCCAATCCTGTACCAGAAGGGAATGTCAAAGGGAATGTGATGATGCAGCATCAATCCAATAATGGTTTATGGGCCGGTTCAGTAAACATGAGCGGAAATGAAAAAGGCTTTATTTGGGATGTAAGATATTCTGCAAAAGAAGCGCATGCTTATCGAAATCGATACGATGGTTATGTTTTCAACAGTGGTTATAAAGAAAATACAGTAACTGGTACGGTCGGTTTAAACAAATCCTGGGGGTTTTCTCATGTGAGCTTTAGTCAATATGCTTTCACCCCCGGCATTGTAGAAGGGAACAGGGATGGGAATTCCGGACTGTTTACTAAGTCTATTGCATTGAACGATTCAACACTGGGCGACCTGGTTGTACATCATGCTGAATTGAAATCATATGCTTTGGCAAATCCTTTTCAAAAAGTCAATCATTCTAAAATAGTCCTCAATAATAATTTCGTGATGGGTCAAAGCAGTTTTAAAACCATTATTGGATGGCAACAAAATATACGACGAGAATATTCCGATCCTTTCGTACCTGACCAGTATGGTCTGTATTTAAATAGCAATACAGTGAATTATGACTTTAGATATTCCTTGCCGGAAGTAAATGGATTCACTGCATCTTTTGGCTTGAATGGGATGTACCAAAACTCTCTGAACAAGGGTACCGAATTTTTGATACCAGACTATCGCCTGTTTGATATTGGTTTTTATTCTATTCTAAAAAAATCCTGGAAGAAACTTGAGCTCAATGGCGGATTGAGATACGATCACAGAGGTCAGCACGGATTGGATCTGAAAGAAAATACGGTTCAGTTGTTTAAGTCTTTTGACGCAAACTATTCCGGCATTACGGGAAGCATTGGCATTTCTTATCTGATCAATGAAACACTGTATTCCAAGCTGAATCTATCGAGGGGATTCAGAGCGCCGAATATTGCGGAGATCAGCGCCCACGGGGTCCATGAAGGGACTATTAATTATATCATTGGTTCCAATGAGCTTAGACCTGAACAAAGTCTGCAATTGGATTATTCCCTCGGGTACAATTCAGAACACATCACGGCCGAAGCCAATTTATTTTATAACTCTATAAATCATTATATTTTTTTGCAAAAAGTATTAAACACTTCGGGACAGGATTCGATAACAAAAGGATTTTCTACTTTTAAATACACTTCAGGCGACGCGGTCTTATATGGCGGTGAGTTTAGCATCGACATTCATCCGCATCCGCTGGATTGGTTGCATTTCGAAAATAGTTTTTCCATCGTCCATTCCATGCAGCCCCATCAACCCGACTCAATAAAGTATTTGCCATTTACTCCCCCTGCCAAATTTTCATCTGAGCTAAAAGCTAATTTTAAAAAATTGAAGCCATCAGTTCAAAATGCGTTTTTTAAAATAGGTATAGATCGGTATTTTTCGCAGAACCATTTTTATTCAGCCTATCAAACTGAAACCGCAACACCTGGTTATACCTTGATACATGCTGCGTTGGGATTTGATTTCACCGGTAATCATTCCCATCCGATTTTTTCATTGTATTGTATGGCCAATAATATTGCGGACATTGATTATCAAAGTCATCTCAGCCGGCTCAAATATGCTGACACGAATCATATCACGGGTCGCACAGGAGTGTATAATATGGGAAGAAATTTTACTTTTAAATTAATGATTCCAATAAATATACGATCCGGAAATTAAAAAAAAACCCCGCCAACAAAAAATGCTGGCGAGGTATGAACACACTATGAGAACACCCTATTCTTTACTCCGTATGATTGGAGCATTGTTTCTTATCAATTCTAATATTGATGAGGCTAATTTAGAATTTATTTTATGTTTGTCAATATTTTAATAAAAAAAAATTCAAATTTTTTAAAATGAGTCATACATGACTAAAAATATGAATGAGATTAATTAATGCTTAAACTTTGCTTGATCAATATAACTTACTATTTCACCTACCGGTGCCACCCAAATATCATTTCCTTTTTCATGAGTCAGATAAGTAAAAAGCTGATTCAACATCGATATGTTGGTAGTTTGATTTCCTCCATCCCCGATATCATGACCTGCCAGTACCAGCCATAAATGATTCTTCCTTGCATTTTCTATCCATTGATTGATAGTTTCAAAATCTTTACCATCCATTTCCATTCCGGTAATCTGAGCCATATCACAGTAGACGGGGTCATTGGGACTTTCATCCAACCAGGTGCGTCCTGATTTAAAATGTTTGGCAATGACAGGTACATAGCTTTCTGTTGTTAATCCCTTACCGACAAATGTTTGTCCACATGGGTAGGCAAATGAATTTACTTTTATTTGAAACATCATTTCCAGTTTTTCACTGGCCATGACCACATTTTTTTCAATTGAATCAATTGAATATTCTTCCAACGCATTTTTGCGGCTCCATAGAAAATTTCCTGAACAAGGATGAGTCAGAGAATGATTCCCTATTTCATGACCCTGCAGCACAGCTGGTTGCCATAAAGATTTTTGTTTTTCCACAGCAGATGGAATGACATAAAATGTTGCCTTGATACCATATTTGCCTAATAATGGTAATCCGCGGGTCATCTGACTTTCTCTGCCGTCATCCCAGGTAAGGCTCAGCGCCATCGATTTGTTTTTGGGCCAGACCATGGTAGATTGACTGTGAACGGCTGTATACATAAGAAATATAGACAGAAACAAACTTAGTTTATTCATTTTATACGATTTACAAGTATGAAAATATAGATTTCTTATTCAGGATGAGTATTGTTTTTACATATCAGTACAACATTTTTCATTGCAGGAGGATACGGATCTTCAAGCCATCCTCAAAATTGATGATTTTTATGGAGTTATTCATTTCATGTAGCAGTCGAATAGACAGTTGTAAACCAATGCCATGACCTTTGATTTGATCCTTTGGCAATGGAGAATTGAACTGGATAAGTTCCAGGGTAGACTGGCTGATGCCGCCTGCATGATCCTGAATCGTAAGGACGTTCCCGTGAACATCCTGGATAAGATGTAGAGTAATGATAGCGTTATTCCGGGAATACTTATAAGAGTTTTGTATCAGGTTGCGTAAAACTAATTTTAAAATATCAGGATCGGTATAGATGTATTGATTGGGATGGATATTGGATTCAATCCGGATGTTTTTATTGGAATAGATTGCCTGCATTCTGGCGAGGATGGGATCGACCAGATACTTAAGATTAATTATTTGTTGATGCAGGATGAGCCGGTCTTTTTGTGTTGAAACCCATGTCAATAGATTTTCCAGGTCATCAAACAGAGTTTTGCCTCTCGACTCAAAATAGGAAGCCAACGATTGCAGTTTTGCGATTTCATTCTTTTTTATAAGATAATTGATTTTTTCAGCTAATTGATGAAACGCAAGTACAGGGGCATGGAGATCATGAGCCAAGAGCGATAACATTTCATTCCGATGATGATTCTGTGCCAGGGATTCTTCCAGTGCTCTATTTTGATGGATCAGCGTTTTATTGTGCTCCGCAATAACAGTATAATGCAATTTGATTTGATTAAATGCTTTGTATACAGCCCAGCCAATGATGAAGATGGAAGCAACGTTCGTAATCGTGGAATCCAGCAGGGTTACTTTTTCCAGATCGTAGTGATGAAAATCAAAGTAGATGCGTGCTCCGATAATGTACATTGAAACGATCAGGATATTGGCAATAATCCAGGAAGTCCGATCATAAAATAAGGTGATGGACACAATGACACAGAGTAACAAATGAGTCACACCTA
>CALMKY010000617.1 GCA_937867195.1 uncultured Saprospiraceae bacterium
ATTAAAGGAAGAAGGACTAATTATTGAGCGACAATTAGTATTACCGGTTGTTTGGAAGCAATCCAGACTTGAGCAAGGTTTTAGAATAGATTTGAAAGTTGAAAACTCTTTAATTGTGGAATTGAAATCAGTTGAAGAAATTACTAAAGTGCATAAAAAGCAAGTGTTCACATATATAAAGCTTTCAAATATAAGATTAGGTCTTTTGATTAATTTTAACGTTGACTTGATGAAAGAAGGAATTTTCAGAATTGCCAATAATTTATACTAAATAAAATAATAATTAAAAATGGCGTCGCTGTGTCGCCGCGTGAGTATTTATGAATATTTTATCAAAAATATACATTGCTGGTCATCGGGGGATGGTAGGCTCTGCCATTCTTCGCAAATTACAAGCTGATGGTTATCAAAATCTGTTGACTGCAACCTCATCGCAACTGGATTTAAAAAACCAGGCCGCCGTCGCTGAATTCTTTGAAAAGGAAAAACCGGAATTTGTATTCATGGCTGCCGCCAAAGTGGGTGGCATTGTTGCTAACAATACTTACCGGGCAGAATTTTTATTTGATAATCTTATGATGCAGAATAATGTAATTCACAATTCCTATTTGCAGGGAGTGAAAAAATTATTATTTCTCGGATCATCTTGTATCTACCCTAAACTGGCACCTCAACCTTTAAAGGAAGACTCATTGTTAACGGGCCCATTGGAACACACCAATGAACCGTATGCGATTGCGAAAATCGCAGGAGTAAAAATGTGCGATGCATACCGGGATCAATATGGATGCAATTTTATATCTGCCATGCCGACCAATTTATATGGTCCGAATGATAATTATGATTTATTGACAAGCCATGTACTTCCGGCTTTGTTGAGAAAATTTATCGAAGCAACAAAACGCGGAGATGAGCGAGTAATTTTATGGGGCACCGGGACTCCGTATCGTGAATTTCTACACGTCGATGACTGTGCGGATGCCTGTATATTTTTGATGCATCATTATGATCAACCGGGACATATCAATGTCGGAACAGGCCAAGATCTTATGATTAAAGATTTGGCTGCCTTGCTTGCCGACATTGCCGGTTTCAAAGGAATAATTGATCACGATCCTTCGAAACCGGATGGAACTCCGCGTAAACTGATGGATGTTTCTAAGATCCATGCGCTGGGATGGAAAGCTAAAATCTCTTTGAGGGATGGTTTACGGTCAGTTTATAATGATGTAAAAAACCAATTTTAGTGAACGGCATTACAATTCTGCAATTCATCCATTTACCAATTCAACATTTTCCTGTATGAATTATGTAATCATTATGGCCGGTGGTGCCGGGACACGATTTTGGCCTCTGAGTACGGAAGAAAAACCAAAGCAGTTTCTGGATATCCTCGGCACAGGAAAGACATTCATTCAAATGACGGTGGACCGTTTTGAAAAAATCATTCCTGCCGAGAACATATACATCATCACAAATGAGAAATATAAAGCTTTGGTACAATCCCAGTTGCCCTCATTACACGAGAATCAAATCATCTGTGAGCCCAGCAGAAACAATACAGCTCCTTGTATTTTGTTGGCAGCTTTAAAAATTGGCAAACAAGATCCGGATGCATGTTGCTTATTTGTACCGTCAGACCATTTGATCATTGATACAGAGCAATTTCAAAACAATGCCATGGCTGCCTTGGAATTTGCATACCATCATAAAGCCATCGTTACCATCGGAATCATTCCCAATAGACCCGAAACGGGATATGGATATATAAAATTTGATCCACAACATAAAGACCAGATTAAAAAAGTAGAGAAATTTGTCGAAAAACCAAATTTGGAGACTGCAAAGAATTATATTGAATCGGGAGAGTATCTCTGGAATGCCGGAATGTTTGCCTGGCATTATGCTACCATTCTAGATCAATATAAAAAGTTATCAAATCAAATGTATAGGATATTGTCCAATGGTTTAGAAGAATTGAATACAAAGGACGAATCGGACTTTTTAAAAGAAAATTATTCTAAAACAGAGAATATATCGGTCGACTTCGCCATTATGGAAAAGTCAGATTGTGTGTACACCTTACCTGCTGGTTTCGATTGGTCAGACCTGGGGATCTGGTCTTCTGTCTATGAAGTGAGTCCAAAAGATGAAAATCAAAATGTCATCATCGGCAACAGCGATGTATTTGAAGACAATCAGCATAACCTCGTTATTTTGCCCCATAAGAAAAGAGCCATCATACGGGGTCTGAAAGAATATATTGTAGTCGATAGCGGGGATGCTTTATTGATATATCCCAAGCTGGAAGAGCACAATATCAAATCGAGTCAGGCCAAATTGAATAAATGAAGTCTTCCTTTTGAATAGATGCATGTCTTATTTATTCCCTCATGGTTTGAATCTCCCGGGCATCCCACGTCTGGTAAGGCAATCAAAGATTTAGCAATTGCCCTTACACAAAATGGAGTAAAAGTTAATATTTTATTCCAATCTTCCCATCCATTCAATTCTAAAACTGACCTGATCCAAGGGATATCCCTTTATCATGTTAGAAATTATTTTGGACTTAAGTCCTTTCCCGTCTTTAGGAATATTTCCGCTTATTTATATTTAAAAATATTTAAACAATACATTTCCGATCATGGCTTGCCGGATATTATTCATTTACATGGTTATCAGGGACTGGCATTTGCGACTCATATTAAAAATAAATTCAAGCTTCCTTTTGTCTACACCGAACACAGCTCTTCAGTGGCATTGCATAAACTTCATGGATTCGGGCGATCTTTTCTCAGACAATACAGCCTTGATGCCAATTCTATCATTGCAGTGAGTAACTATTTAAGAACAGAATTAAAAAAATATACTTCTCGCGTGGATTACGTAATACCCAATTGCATTGATTTTTCTTTTTTCAAACCTGCGGATAAATTGAAAGAGAAAAAAATAATGATGATTAATTTGCTTACTAAAAATAAACAGGTGGATCTTGGGATACATGTTTTTGAGCATTTCCTGAAGGCCAATCCGGAGTATGCACTCCATATTATCGGTAATGGGCCCGAAAAAGGCAGTCTGCGAAAATTAATTGATGCATATAATTTACATTCTAAAGTATTTTTAAGGGGTGAACAAAAATCTGAAGAATGGATCGATGACTTAAGATCCTCATCCTGTTTATGGCTCCTCAGTAAATCGGAAACCTTCGGTGTGGTGGTGGTAGAAGCGTTGGCTTGTGGAATACCGGTCGTTTGCCTTGATAATAAGGGCGTTCGGGATATTGCCCAGGTATTGGAAGGTAATCCAATGCTAAACGTCTTGCCCTCTGATAGTTCCCTTGAAGCGATGAACAAAGAAATGGAAAATATCATCCTGACCCGAAACCCTTTGGATGCGATAGAATGTAGAAATAGAATGAAAGCAAAATTTGGGTTTAATGAAGTCGCTAATCGATATATAACCATTTACAAAGAAATCTCCCGGGCATGAATACAAAGGCAATATTAATGGTATCCTACTATTATGATCCAT
>CALMKY010000618.1 GCA_937867195.1 uncultured Saprospiraceae bacterium
TCATTTTGATTGGGTTCATTGGTTTTACTTGCCTTTTCAATGGTCGGTGAAGATCATGAATGAAATGATCATCTGGGTTTATAAACTTCCATTTGGTCGGTTGGCAGGATGGTGGCCGAGTGGATTGGATGTCATCATTTTAATTATCATATCGCTTTTAATGGCCCATTATTTAGAGAACAGAACTAGTATTGCACTCAAACTTTTCATGACGGCATGGATCATCCTGTTTTCAGTCTTATCCATTGAAAATTACATCCTACGGAATAAAAAAGAAATCGTGGCGACCCGTTTCAGAAACAAAACGGTTGCCTGGCTTAAATGGAAGGATGCGTTTATACTATTTGACGGTGACACCGGAATGATCTGCAATGATTACATAGCTGCCTATGGTTTGAAACCGGAAAATACCCTAAGTGCATTAAATCAAAAAATCAATTTCAGGAAATTCAACCTGGACATAATGCCTAAGACCGTTACAATAAAAAGCAATCAGTTTTCAACGGATGATAGCTCACCGGCAAAGAATCTACTTTTATTTCAAGATAAAAAATATAACCCGGAAATGAAATTCCTACGGGTTTTCATTCCCTCTTATTCTACATTGCCACAAAACGATCAAATCATCAAATCAAAGAATGCCTTCATCCAAATTCCAGTAAAGTGATCAAAGAATTCCTACGATACAATTACAACGAAAGAAAGGGAATCCTTTATCTGGCAGCCTTATTGCTCATCATGATTGTTATTTATACCTGGATCACCTATTATCCTGTCAGGAATGAATTTGTGATCACCGCTATGGAAAATAAAATAGATTCATCTGCCATATCGCTTACAGAAGATGTATCCCGGATCACCCCTATCGAAATACCTTCTTTCAATCCGAACGAAGTGAACCGATCCCAATTAGTCTCCTGGGGCGTTTCAGAAAAGACGGCTTCCATCTGGATGAAATATTTATCTAAAGGAGGAAAGTTTAAACATGCAGAAGACATTGGAAAGATTTATGGACTAAGAGAAGATATAAAACAAACCCTTATGTCTCATATTAACTTCCCGTCGCCACCATCAGCAATTTCTGTAAGTCAGGATCCGATTCGATTATCAAAAACTATTGAACCCATCGATCCGAACCTGGCCGGCTTACATTCACTAATCGACATAGGCATACCCAAATACACTGCAAGCCATTTAATCAATTACCGGTCAAAAGGAGCATACTTCCATACTTTGTCCGATCTGTCACAGGTTTATGGCATGAACGATTCACTGCTGCAGGAGATATCACCCTATTTATCATTTAATCCGGACCCCAATAAGGATTCCACTAAATCCGATGCTCCTTTTCTTGAGGCATCCAAACCTAAGGCAATTATAAAACCAGAAAAAATCATTCTACCATTTGACATCAATACCTGTGATACGAATACTTTAAAATCTCTTTCGGGAATTGGTTCCGTGTTGGCAAAAAGGATCGTCGCTTACAGAGAAAGACTGGGAGGATATTATTCCCTGGAACAGCTGCACGAAGTGTACGGTTTGCCCGATACTACATTCAATAAAATTCAATCAAAAATCTTGTTGAGGACTCCTATTCACAAACTAAAAATCAATTTGGATTCATTATTATATCATCCATACATCCCGCCAAAAATCGCCAAGATCATATTGAATTACAGGTCAAATCATGGTCCATTTACAAATATTGAAAGCCTTGCGCAGATCAGGGCAATCGACGATGTCTTGATCCGGAAGATCTCACCATATCTGGACTTTAGCAAGTGATAAAATCGTTACCTTTGCTCACATGGCATGTATCGGATGTAGTACAGACAATGGCGGTAAACCCAGCGGATGCAAAAGCAACGGTGGATGCGCTACCGGGGGCTGTAACAGGATGAATACTTACGACTGGATCTCTGTATTAGAGTTAGAAGATCCTTCTCCATATAATTTTGTAGAAGTAAGTTTTAAAAATGGTTCCCGTAAAGAGTTTTATAAAAAAGATCAATCCCTGGATGTGATCACAGGTGACTGGGTCGTCGTGGAGACTGCCGCAGGTATGGATACCGGGGTCATCACGCTGAGCGGTGAACTGGTGAGATTGCAGATGAAGAAAAAGAATTGGAATGAAAACAGGGTTATCTATAGAATCGTACGCAAAGCGAATGATCGCGATATAGACCATATGCAGCAGGCGCGCGATATCGAAAAGCATGCATTGGTCAAAGGTCGCGCCATCGCCCGAAGCCTTGGTCTCGAAATGAAACTCGGTGATATCGAGTACCAATCCGATCTTCGCAAAGCGACCTTCTTCTATACTGCTGACAGAAGAATCGACTTCAGAGAATTGGTCAAGCAGTATGCGAAAGAATTCCGTATAAAAATTGAAATGCGCCAGATCGGGGCAAGGCAGGAATCGGCCCGCATCGGCGGGATAGCCGGAGCTGCCGTTGGCTGTGACCCAGCTGCGAA
>CALMKY010000619.1 GCA_937867195.1 uncultured Saprospiraceae bacterium
TGTTGAATACACTTTTTTGGCTATCTGTATATTTCGGTTTTGAATAATTCGCACCTCCTGGTTGGCTATTACCATAATAATGCCCTTCAAGCCTGGCAGCCATATTATGAGCTCCAATGCTTTCTTTACTTGGATTATAATTAATACCATTTGCTCGATAATAATTCTCAGCCAATTCATGAAATAATACTGATCTTTTAGCGTCACCACCATCTGCGTTTTTCCAGGAGCCATAGATTGAAATAGCCACTTGACCATCAAACCCACTTTGAGGCAAATATGTATTCTCTCCTCTACTATCTTTGCCGTTGCTTGCAGCATTAATTATTCCATTATTGTCCATGCCAATAGGTAATATTGAGTTTGAATTGCCGAAAGTTTCAAATTCAGCAGTAGCATATAAAAATTTCTTATCACTATTCACTAAGCTAGAAATTAAACTAAGCCCCTTATCTCTCTTTAGTTTCTTTGCACTAAGCCCTTCCATATTCACACTTACGTTGCCTTGATCATCCGCTGAAATACGACCTTGGTTATTTCTACCAACCAGTGACATTAAATCCTCCATTGATCGTTGAATATTATTTAATCTAAGGCTATCCCCATTTACATCAATATATCTCACAGGATTATTTGCTCCATATTGATAAGGTGTCATAAACGAATATTTAGAAGCAAACCTATCTACAGTGGTAAACCTTCCCACGCCCGCATCATACCATCTCGCTCCATAATCATACAATCCCCATTCCCCATTCCATTCCTTACCATTATACGTATACCTGCTATCGTCTCCAGCACCATTATTTTGCCATGGTCCTTCCTGCATCATACCAAATGGATAGTAATGCTGCTCCTGCAGTATCTCAGATGTAGCTATATTGCCGTCACCACCATCATAAAAGCTGATACGATTATTACCCAGGTGATCTCGTATATTGTACTCATATCGCCAGCTTGGTGTAGTGGTAGCAGATGTATTGTAAGCGCGACCTTCGGTGTGGTATACTGCCTCGATCTTACTATTTAGGTATTCGATGCCGTCGAGATAGTCGATCGTGGAGGTGAGTAATCCTTTAACATTGGTTTTATATTGTGCATTTTTACCTGAAGTGTGATTTAGAAATTCTTTACGATTGCAACCGCTGACGTTTTTGGCTACAAATCGGAAGTAAAGGTTGGATGTCCGGTATTTGATAAGCATCAGAATGGACTTACAAGGTAGCTAATAATAGTTCATTACCCAACAAAGATTTAGATACAAAAATTTGAAACCGAACATATTATACAAATTTCATATATTTGAGGTTTAGCAGAACGTCAGAAATAAAATGGAAACCATCAGCCCATTATCTCAGTCTACCGATATCATTAAAATAAGAGAATATTCTACTGAATGGTTGATTGAAAAATACAAGCAAAAATATAAAACCGATATACGGCATCTCGTCGATTCGGTACCATCCATTGCATTACTCAGAGATCGGTCCACAGGATATTGCTTTTACAGCCCATTGAACATTGCAGGCGACGATCGGTTTTATCAAGATCTGAGCAAATCGCCTCACTATTATGAAGAATGGAAATGGGAGCACGAAGCGACATTGCCGGTCATCGACAGAAGTTCTAAAATATTGGAAATTGGTTGCGGACCCGGTGGCTTTATTAAGAGATTATCTTCCAATGGATACGATATCAGCGGAACGGAATTAAACAGTGAACAAGTTAATAAACTGACAAGCGAGGGATATCAGGTCTATAATGAAATGCTCGATGAACATGAAAAACATCAAATAACCTACGATGCAATCGTTTCTTTCCAGGTATTAGAGCATATCCCTCATCCGGATACGTTTATTCAACAAAGTCTGAATCTCCTGAAGCCCGGTGGACAATTTATATTTTGTGTGCCGAATAATGATTCTTTCATAAGATATGATCAGAATATGATTTTAAATCTACCTCCTCATCATATGGGACTCTGGAATGAAGAGTCTATTCAATCGCTTGAAAAATTATTTCCTGTCCGCTTGGACGCCATAAATTATGAACCATTAGCTTCTTATCATTTCTCATATTATATCAAAGTCTATCTGGCGCATTGGTTGGGCGATGGAATTCTCCGAAAAATGATTCATGCTTTAATGTATTTACCCTTTTATGTATATCTATTATTAAATCAGAAAAATATAAAAGGTCAATCGATACTGGCTGTATTTACAAAACGATAATCCATGTCCTGGTTTTTTGATCCTAATATTTTCTACGAATTTTATTTAATTCGCCATTCCTTATTAAAGGCCATTAAACGATATAGTGGAGAGTTGTCCGGTAAGATGATGGATTTTGGCTGCGGAAGTAAACCGTATCAATCATTATTTAATGTCACTCATTATGTGGGAGTGGATTACCAGGGAGAGGGGCATTCTCATACGAACGAACAAATTGATGTCTATTACGATGGCAAGACACTTCCCTTTGATGACCAAACCTTTGATAGTATCTTTTCAACAGAAGTTTTCGAGCATATATTTAATTTACCAGAAATACTGAATGAATTAAATCGTGTATTGAAATCAGATGGAAATATGCTGATAACCTGTCCTTTCAACTGGAATTTACATGAAGAGCCGGTTGATTATGCACGATACACTCCCTATGCTTTGAATTATCTTTTTCGCAATGCCGGATTTGAAGTCATCGAGCAATATAAATCGGGTCATTTCATCCTGTGCATTCATCAAATGAGACTACTCTATATCTATACTCATATTATCCCTCATATTCCATTTAAATATCTAAGAAGACTGGTCTTGTCTGCTATCAGTATGATATTGAATCTATGGGCTTTATTTTGCGCATTTATTTTACCCAAAGGAAATAGTATGTACTTCAATAATGTTTTTTTGGTAAAAAAGTCATTTCACAAAATTTGAAATTGAATACACATTATATGTATTGCTGATTTTGCGCAATATAAAAATGATGGGTGTTTTCCAGCTAACTGCATTGGGCTTGGTCCCCTGATCATCTATCGGCATGAACGAAAGCAATTTCTGAATATGAGGTTTATATACATATTTCAGTATTGCTTCCGGGATGTATTTTCTACCCAATTCTACTTTGTCTGGCAATATAAACCGGAGATAATGAAAATGGTATGAAATAATTGGAAATTTTCCTTCGCCATGCATACTGGCAATTAATTTACCATTTTCAAAAGAATAGGTATAGTCCTGGATATTCCAATTGGCCAGGGCACCGTTGTGATCAATTGCTGTCACCCCGTCAAAAGAAGCCATTTCGTTTAGATACAATTGATCTCCAAAACGATGCTTCTCAATTTTTCGAAAACACCATTCCCGGCATTTAGCATCCCACCATCTCAACGCTGCAATACCCTGTTCAGAATTTTTAAACGAAATATATCCTGCATTGTAAATGCCGTTTTTGATTTCATGAGCATATCGACGTGAAAAATTATGGGGCAGTAACAATACCGAATATCCAATTGTCATTTGATTGAATAATGGTGAAGGATCTGAAAAGAATTCGGTATCGGCATCTACATAGGTAACAACGAGCATCTTATTTCTTTTAAAAAGATATAAAATACATGAGGCTTTAATAGTCCAAAAATATTCTCCACGGTCTCTTTGAGACTTAACCATCCTTAAATTTTCATCTTCAATTTCTTTTAAATCCACGATCGTTACGTATGCCATCGACCTGGCAGTCAATGCATCTATGCATTTTTGATCGTCTGTAAAAGCATAGATCTCGCAATCGCAAACGGAACGCAATGATTCCATTAAAACCAGTGCTTTCGCTAAGTAACTGTAATCGAAAATGGTGCAAAAATGATATCTTTGTTGCATTCGAAACTGAGTGCCGTACACAAAATTTTTGCAATATTAAGATTTAAATTTTAGATGAACAATAAGACAAAAAAAGTACTGATTACAGGTGGATTGGGAATGATCGGAAGTACGATTGCTCATAAACTATTAGATCTCGGGCACGAAGTAACCTTATTGGATTCTATGATCAGCCCATTTGGAGCTAATTTTTTTAATATTGAAAAC
>CALMKY010000620.1 GCA_937867195.1 uncultured Saprospiraceae bacterium
CATTGGCCGGACTCAATCCGGAATTACTGTTATTTCCAAGCGGCGAGACATAATACGTTTTACAAAAAGCTGAAATTGCATAGACGGTCCATAAGAAGGCTAATAACATTTTGTAGCCGATCATCATTTTTTAAAAACGTCGGTGACGAATCAAATATTGCCGTTGACCTGGTGATCGTTTTCTCTCAAAATCACCTGATCTTAATCTTTTAACTTTGCATACTTTATGGCGAATGAAACAAAGTCTTTAGACGATTCCAAAATCAAATCTGACCCAAAACCTAAAATGTCATGGGAGCGACTTAAGTCCTCTATGTACGTGTTTAAGTATATCAAGCCATATAAATGGCAGTTTATCATAGGTCTGATACTATTAAGCCTGAGTTCAGGTATCTTTCTATTACTGACCCCGATGAGCGGTAAAATGGTGGACATTGCACTCGGCCGTGATAAAATGAACATGTCATTAAATTCCGCCGGACTGATCTTAATATTGATTTTGATACTACAAAGTGTGATATCGTATTTCAGAATTCAACTGACGGCCATGGTCAGTGAAAAATCCATTGCCGATTTGAGAAAAGATCTTTTCCACAATCTGATTTCCCTGCCATTTACATTTTATGAAAAATCCAGGGTAGGTGAGATCAGCAGTAGGTTGGCAAGTGACGTAGATCAATTGTATGGTGTGTTTTCCATTACTTTATATGAATTTATAAGGCAGTTGACCATCCTGATAGGAGCGGTCATTATTTTGATAGTCATGACACCTAAGCTTTCATTGATCATGCTTGCCATATTTCCGGTCATTGTTTTAGGAGCTATGTTTTTTGGAAGGTTTATCCGGAAGGAAGCAAAAATGAGACAGGAGGAATTGGCCAATACCAATGTCATCGTGGATGAAACCCTGCAAGCCATCTTCACCGTAAAATCCTATACAAATGAAGCATTTGAATACAACCGGTATGAACATAAAATAAATAATCTGGTGAAAGTAGCTATCAAATTGTCAAGATTTAGAGCTTTATTCGGGACCTACATCATCTTTGCATTATTCGGCGCATTATTCTTCATTATATGGTTAGGAGCTACGGAAGTGCAATCGGGGGCAATGACTCCGGGTACATTGGTCAATATGTTTATTTTCACAGCAACCATCGGAGTTTCGATTGCCAGCCTGGGGAATTTCTATACTCAATTAATATCAGTGCTGGGTGGAACAGAAAGATTAAAGGAAATATTGCATTTGACACCGGAAGTGAAAATCCAGGAAAATCTGAATTCGCTGGCTCCAATCAAAGCCGATATCGATTTTGATCAGGTAGAATTTGCCTATCCCAGCAGGCCAGATATGATGGTGATGAAGAAAATGACTTTCCATATCGATGCAGGACAGAAAATTGCATTGGTCGGGGCGAGTGGCGCCGGTAAAT
This sequence comes from uncultured Saprospiraceae bacterium, assembly GCA_937867195.1. Taxonomy (GTDB): domain Bacteria; phylum Bacteroidota; class Bacteroidia; order Chitinophagales; family Saprospiraceae; genus JADJLQ01. The sequence continues at coordinate 1,434 of CALMKY010000620.1, forward strand.
CTACGATAGCGCAGTTATTGCTCAGATTTTATGAAATACAAGGTGGTGAGATTAAAATCAATAATAAGAATATAAAAGATTTTGAAATCACTGACTACAGAAGGTATTTTGGAATCGTGCCGCAGGAAGTTTTATTATTCGGTGGTACCATTAAAGAAAATATACTGTATGGTAAACCCAAAGCCACCGAAGAAGAAGTGATCGAGGCAGCTAAGAAATCCAATTCCTGGGAGTTTATCAGTTCATTTCCTGATAAATTGGAAACCATTGTAGGGGAAAGAGGTATCAAACTATCAGGTGGTCAAAAGCAACGCATCGCCATCGCACGGGCCATTCTCCGCAATCCGGCTATTTTAATTTTAGATGAAGCTACTTCGGCCCTCGACGCCGAATCAGAAAAAGTAGTGCAAGATGCTCTCAAAAACCTGATGGAAGGCCGTACTTCTGTGATCATAGCACACAGACTCTCAACCATCAAAGATGTCGATTGTATTTATGTATTGGATAAAGGGATCATGGTAGAATCCGGCAAACATGAACAATTGGCAGCTAAAACCAATGGTGCGTATAGCAACCTGGCAAGATTGCAATTTGAATCAAATAGAGAATTGCAATTAAATTAGCTTTGTAATCGTACCGACTGTATGCAAATCATCCCACACCAATCATTAAAAGATTACAATACTTTTCATGTCAATCAATTTGCAGAAAAATTTGGAGTCGTAACGGATCTCAACGATGTTTTGGAAGCCATCGATACAGAGCCTGGTTTGTTCATACTTGGAGGTGGTAGCAATGTTTTATTGACCCGGGATCTGCCCGGATTGGTCATTAAAAATGAAATCAAAGGAAGGGAAATCCTACTTCAGAAAATGAATGAGGTACTGGTCAGATTTTACTCGGGAGAAAACTGGCATGAATCCGTCAAATGGTGCGTGGATCAGGGATTCGGAGGGATTGAAAATCTTTCTTTAATACCGGGAACAGTCGGCGCGGCCCCGATTCAGAACATTGGAGCTTATGGAGTGGAATTGAAAGAAGTATGCATGGAAGTAAATGCATTGGATCTGCGCACAGGAAATATGCATCGATTTTATAATAAAGATTGCGCATTCGGGTATCGAGACAGCATCTTTAAACATGAACCCAATAAGGGAAATTATTTTATTCATTCGGTGGTCTTAAAGCTTAATCCAACCCCGACCATCAATTCATCCTATGCAGATGTTCAGAAAAAACTTGATGAAAATAAGATAGATCATCCGGATATACTGGCCATTCACAATGCTGTCATGGATATTCGTACTCATAAATTACCGGATCCAAATGTTATTGGTAACGCCGGCTCTTTCTTTAAAAATCCGGTCATCGGCCAAGAGCAATATGAGCAATTAAAATCAAGTCATCCAAACGCACCTTCTTATAGAGTAGATGATCTGCATGTAAAAGTGCCGGCGGGATGGCTGATTGACCAAGCAGGCTGGAAAGGGAAATCAATAGGTCAGGTAGGTTGCTATGAAAAGCAAGCTCTGGTCATTGTCAATCTGGGCAATGCCACAGGCCAGGAAATACTGGATTTTTCCAAATCAGTCCAGTCGAGCGTACAGGATAAGTTTGGAATACAGATCGAACCAGAAATTAATATCTGGTAATCGTATCCAGGTTATTTCTCATGCTCTTCCTGGAATTCTTTTACATAATCATCATGCAATTTCTTCTGCAGATCTCCCGGAACAGGGCCGTATTCTGCAAATTTTATATGAAACTTTGCACGCCCTTGTGTCAACGATCTTAAAGTAGAAGAATAATTGTCAATTTCAGATAGAGGGACTCTTGCCTTGATTTTTTGATAATGGCCTTCACTGTCCATTCCCATGATGATAGCGCGACGAGTCTGGAGATCTCCCATGATATCACCCATCACCGTATCACCGCAAAGTATTTCAAGATCGTAGATAGGTTCCAATAATTGCGGTCCTGCATTCTGAAAATTATTTTTAAAAGCCATGGTTCCAGCTATCTGGAATGCCATATCGTTGCTATCAACGGGATGCATTTTTCCATCATAGATGCATACCCTTATATCGCGGCATCTGGATCCAGTGATCGGGCCTTCAGACATCTTATTCATGACACCCTTCTTAATGGCATTCGAGTATTTACTATCGATCGATCCTCCAACAATACACCAATAGAAAAGAAGTTTACCTCCCCATGGTAACGTATCTTCTTCTCTGTTTCGCACGTTGAGATCACCCGGGTCAGGCATGCCTTCATGAAAAGGTTCTATGCGCATATGAACTTCGGCAAATTGACCGGCTCCTCCGGATTGTTTCTTGTGCCGATAGTCGCCGTTAGCCACTTTGGTAATGGTTTCGCGATATGGAATTCGGGGTTTAATAAATTCCATATGGATATCCTGATTTTTCTCCAGACGATGCTTTACCATATCGAGATGCAATTGGCCCTGGCCATAAAGTAGCATTTGTTTTAATTCAGCAGATTGTTCGATGACGATGGTGGGATCTTCTTCCTGGATGATATGCAATGCTTTGGCAAGCTTTTCAACATCGTTTTTAGAAGGAGGTTGTACGGCTACCCGGATTCGGGACTCAGGGAATTGAATAGCTTGAATTTTACGATCGGTGCCCTTCGCATTCAACGTATTGTTCGTATGGGAGTCTTTCAATTTTACGACCACTCCGATATCACCGGCATTGAATGAATCCACAGCTTCACGGTTTTTCCCGTTTGCAACATAGAGCTGACCAAAGCGCTCGCTGTTTCGGTTATTTGCATTGATTAATTCGTCTCCGGATTTTAATTTTCCGGCATACACTTTAAAATAAGAAACATTACCCACTTTCGGTTCACTGACGGTTTTATAGATAAACACAGTCGTCAGGTCGTCCGATTTAACAGGCAAGCTACCTCCACCTTCTATCGGAGCGGCGGGTCGGTCAACGGGAGATGGACAAACGTCATTGATAAAGCCCAGGATACGACCGGTACCCATATTTTTCTTGGCTGAAGTGCAGAAAACGGGGTAGATGCTTTGATGTGCTATCGCCATACGAAGTCCAAATGCCAGGTCTTCTTCACTCAATGTGCCTTGTTCAAAAAACCGGGACATTAGTTCTTCTTCATTTTCGGCTGCTGCTTCCACGAGTTTATTGTGTAAGTCCAGTGCTTTTGCTTTTTCACTGTCGGGTATATCTTTTTTAATAGGCTTCCCACCATCCGATGGAAATTCATAGACAACCATTCGCAATGCATCCACTATGGAATTAAACCCTGTTCCCTGGTTGAGTGGGTACTGTACCGGTATTATTTTGTGTCCAAAGCGGGCCCGTGCCTGTTCCAATGTGTTGTCATAATCCGCTTTTTCATGATCCATCTGATTCACTATAAATATCGCGGGTGTATCAAATTTTTGTACATATTCCCACATTATTTCTGTACCGACTTCGACCCCATTTGCTGCATTGAGTACCATCAGGGCAGTATCGGATACTTTCAATGCCGCAATCACTTCACCGATAAAATCGTCTGATCCCGGTGTATCGATGATATTAATTTTTGAATTTTTCCAAACGGTGTGCTCCAACGAACTGAATAAGCTGCTTTTACGCTCCTGCTCAAGCGGATTGTAATCCGAGACCGTACTCCCATCTTCTACATTTCCTCTACGGGTAATATCATGACCTTCGTAGAGCATACATTCTATCAAAGAGGTCTTTCCTGAGTGTGCATGACCCAGCAAGGTAACATTGCGAAGGTCTTTGGAATCAAAAACATTCATACTCGATTAAGGTTTTTATTTTCGCTTAAGTTATGATGTATATTTTGATTTTAAGTGGGTTTGACTCATTTATTTAAAATTATTAAAAATCATATTTGTAAGATGTTATTAAAAAAGGAGAAATGTATAATGGTTTTATGTAATGGAAAAAGTATACGAAAATCACACACAGAACCCAGCATTTCGCCTCGAACTGGCAAATTAGATTGAATAATCCCTAAAACGGAAAGGGATAAAAAATTCCCATTCCCAAGTCTAGGATGTGTAGTACGTCATAATTTCCTTTTGCTCTCTATGGGGGTATTATTAAATATGATGGGGATTTTCCTTCAATGATCACATAGTTTAATTTGAATTATAAATTCATTAAAGGTTTCCGAACGCTGCATTGGATTAAGTAATCCTTAATCTTCCTTGCCTGTTTTGCCGGTACGTATTGAATGATTGACGCCAGATTTGATGGGTATGGGATACAACCGAATTCACTACAGTATTTCGTCGTCGACAAATGATACTGGTCGACTAAAACTGCAAACGGTCGATTAAACTGCCATTTTTCCAATAGTTGGTACACTGTATTAATATATTTGTTGAATAGGTATTACTACTTAACAAGACGTTGTATTTACAAAAGTTACAATAGTAAATGGCCAAAATGGATTATTGCTGTCCGTCGTCTAGTGACGCTTTTAGTTGAAAAAAAGTATAAGGATTATGAAAGTATGGTATAGATATTTAAAAGCCGGAGTAATGCTCGTGAGCGTTTTATTAAATATAGATTGTATTACAGGCCAATGCAATATAACTTCTGTTTTTGCATTACAGACCTATTCAAATAAATCGATTCCGGCATTGAATGGTATAATTATCCAGTCTTCCAATTCCATTTTTAATATTTATTCAAATGGTTGCAATGAAATCGTATCCTCTCCTCTTACTTCCAATGAAATAAGCACCTCATTAAACGCTGCCGGTCCGTTGGAAGTTATAACGGTGAATCCCAATCCATTTAATCAATTTATAGCAATTGATTGGCATAAGGTTAATTTAAAATGCCAAATTAAATTAATCAATTCTCTGGGCATATGTTTAAAATCAATGACGAGTAACCAACCCGCCGGAAATACATTAATTCAGACCGATGATCTGAGTCCTGGCATGTATGTCATTTATTTCAGCAATTCCATTTATCAATATTCAATAAAACTCATAAAATACTAGTTGACCTATGAAAATTATATTTTTCCTCTTAAGTTTATTATTCACCTGTAGTGCGTTTGGCCAGTTAGGTCCGGCTTATCAGGCAATCATTAGAAAAAGTAACGGGCAAATCAATGCCAATGGAGATGTTTTTCTTCAATTCAGTATTTTAGAAAATAACCTTTTTGGCCAGGTTTTATATAAAGAGAAGCAAGCACTTACGAGTGATGCTTTTG
>CALMKY010000621.1 GCA_937867195.1 uncultured Saprospiraceae bacterium
TTTTTTTAAGGTGTATATCTCTACCATAAAAAAAAAGATAGCACGAGTCTCGTGATAAAAAATCTAAAAATAAAAACTCGATCCATAGACGACAGGAAGATAAATAGAACGGTCGATTTGTCGGAAAGGACGTTTATAGATATGGAGCCTATCCATGAATGTACATTTGATAACATATCCGGTTAAAGACTTATTTTCGAATTGAATAAAGTCATATGAAAAAAAACAAAAAATCAACGGAATTAAAATGAAAATCTCCAGTATCATCTTGTTGACATTTGCGTACAGACTGTTAGTCTCACAATCGTCTCTCCCCAATATCTTATCCTGGTTAGATGACCATAACTACCTCGAGACTCGTACAGAAGGCCTTGTACAAAAAACATATAAAGTCAATGTACAATCAGGTCAATCCACTCCATACCAGGAGACGTCATCCAAAATTTCTTTACCTGATTCTTTGAGGGCTTTTTCATGGGGCACGAACCCCAGCGGCGCATTTATTATTCGAAAATCAAACGATATCTTCGTCTACGATGCAATAGGCTTAAGACAACTCACGGCGGATGCTGCTGAAGAAAAAGTACCCACCTGGTCTCCCGATGGAAATTTCATCGCTTATGTAAAAGAAGGTAATCTGTACGTGGCGGAAGTAAAATCTAACTTGCACAAACAACTGACTTTTAATGGAGGCGAAGATGTCTACAATGGCTATGCATCCTGGGTTTATTATGAAGAGATACTCAATCGTCCGTCAAAATACCGGGCATATTACTGGAGTCCGGATAGTAAGAACATAGCCTATTTGCATACCGATGATCGTCCTGTCCCTCACTTCCCGATCACCCGGTCTGAAGGTGTACATATTAAACTCGAAAACGAGCATTATCCAAAAGCAGGAGATCCCAACCCAAAAGTAAATATGGAGATCGTCAACGTATCTTCAGGAGCTATTACTAAATTACCTTACGATGATAATATAGATCAATACACCGCCTGGCCTTTCTGGACTCCGGATAGCAGGCAATTGAATTACCAGGAGCTCAACCGGGATCAAAATGATTTAAAGTTTGTCGCTTACAATCTCGACACCAAATCTAAATCATTATTATTTGAAGAGAAATATCCTACGTGGGTTGAATTTCATGAGAATATATGGTATCTCAAAGACAATTCTTTTTTTATGATACATCCGCTGGATGGTTGGTGGAATATCTATAAATACGATGCTGTAAAAAAATCAGTAATCCAGATCACGAAATTTAATTGGAGAGTAAATGATATTCTTTATGTCAATGAAACAAAAAATCAAATAATATTCACCGGCACCGGGGAAAATGCATTGAACCGCCAATTGTATTCGATTCGATTAGATGGTAGTGGGTTGATGCAGTTGACACAGGGTGATGGTAAACATTATACCAATCTTTCACCTAATGCTATTCATTTTATCGACACCTGGTCTAATCTTGCAACGCCTACCCAAAAATCAGTGGTAAGCATCGATGGTAAAAAAATAAGAGATCTTGGCAAAGCAGATGATCCCAACAAAGTAGCTGGAATAAAGACAGAATATTTTACGGTGCCTTCCGGTGATGGGTTTGACCTTCCTGTGGTTTGGTCATTACCTTCAGATTTTGAAACTGGCAAAGCTGCAGGCAAACTTTATCCCATCATTCTCAATATTTATGGTGGGCCTGATGCAGGCACACTGGATAATGAATACGAAGATCAAACCCGGAACCCTTTGCTCAATCAAGGAGTCATCCTGGTTTCCGCCGATCATCGAGCCTCCGGTAAATTCGGCAAGAAAGGGCTCGATTATATGTATCGCAATCTAGGTAAATGGGAAATCAATGATTACGCAAAGGTGTGTGAATATATCAAGAAAATGCCTTTCATCGATACGACTCATATTGCCATTCAGGGAGGGAGTTATGGTGGTTATATGACAGCACTGGCCTTGACCAAAGCACCCAATACATTTACTCATGGTATATCCTTTGCACCGGTGACAGATTGGCAATTGTACGATAATATTTATACAGAGCGTTATATGGATACACCTACAGATAATCCGGATGGTTATAAAGACGGATCTGTGCTGAATTATACCGATAAGCTCAAAGGCAAGCTCATGATCATCCACGGATCGACAGACGATAATGTGCACATGCAGAATACTTTTCAACTGATAGAAAAACTGCAGCTCACCGGAAAGCCATTTGATATGATGATCTATCCCAATGTACGACATGGTTGGGGAGGCGCACGCGCCGGCCATCTTTTTCAAATTGAGCAAAACTGGTGGAAAAATCAGGGATTCAATGCTAAAAAACCAGTTGGTAAATCGTGACAATAATTGACCTGCCACCTGCCTGTCTACCGGAAAGGCACGCTCCGTACGATGTAAATGGTAACAACAGCCTACCTAGTTTGATTCAATCGATTCTTTACATATTTACAATAGTTCTTTTCCCATTCATTCTACCAGCTCAAACAAGCTCCCGTTTTATTCATTTAGTAGATAGCGCATTAAGCTTTCAGGTAAAAAATGATCTCATACCGGGAGCGGTAGTTTTAATAAAAAAAGGCGATCAAATCATTCATAAAAAAGCATATGGCTATGCTGCTGAATATGCATTTGATCAATCCAGGTTGAAAAATCCTGAGGTCATGACCACGGATCATGTATTCGATATTGCCTCATTGACCAAAGTTGTCGGCACGACCACAGCCATTATGATTTTGCATGATAAAGGGATAATCAACGTAGAGGATCCGGTGAGTCATTACATTCCGGACTTCAATACAGAGGATAAAAAGTCAATTACCATCCGACAATTGCTTACTCATTCATCGGGTCTATATGAATGGTACCCTATGTATTATCGCGCAAATAATAAAAACGAAGTATATAAATTAATCGCATCCTTACCATTGAATTTTCAGATCGGAGCGGGCCGGCATTACAGTGACCTTGGATTTACTATACTGGGTCAAATCGTTGAAAACACATCCAATCTGTCTCTGGAACTATTTGATGAAAAAAATATTTTCATTCCGCTCGGCATGAGTCATACAATGTATCGGCCGTTGGATCATCACATCACCAAGATAGTAAGTACATCTCATGGCAATCCTTATGAACACCGCATGGTCTATGATACTTCATTGCATTTCACGTTTAAAGAAATCAAACCCAGCCAATGGAATCATTGGAGAGACTATACACTCAAAGGCGAAGTCAACGATGGGAATGCCTGGTATGCATGTCAAGGAATCAGCGGTGCCGCCGGAATATTTTCTACAGCAAATGATTTACAAAAACTGGTCGATCTATTGCTGAACAAAGGCAAAGCCAATGGTAAACAAATCATTTCAGAAAAGACAATCAAACTTTTTCTTACCAAAGACAAATTTAAAAATGGACTTGGATGGATGATGGACCCTGAAAATCCTGTCATCAGGAATGCTCCAGAAGGTAGCTTTGGCCATACAGGATTTACCGGAACGAGTATTTCGGTAATCCCCAAATCAAGAGTCTCTGTCATATTATTAATCAACAGGCAGAATAAGGGATTGCTTCCTGGTAAATCGTATTATAATCTAAGTCCCTTGAGACAAGAGATTTTCGGATGGGCAATGAAATATTTGAATTAAAAGTGTGTTTGGGTGCGAAATAATTATCGCATGCGGCTGTAAAATTGAAATTGGATTTTTGGTATTGCGAAATTTAATTCGCACGATGGGTAGTAAATTGCGTCAGTTAATTTTGTTTACGAAGCTGTGAAATAAATTTTGCAATACCACTAAAGGACTACCTAATTTCGCACTATGAAATTTGCAACTAAACTACTGCATGCAGGAATTGAACCCGATGCATCTACTGGAGCGATCATGACACCGATATTCCAGACCTCGACCTATGTTCAGGCTGCTCCGGGGGATCACAAAGGGTATGAATACGCACGAACTCAAAACCCGACCCGAACGGTATTGGAAACCAACCTTGCCTCCCTGGAGAATGGAGATTTTGGAATTTGCTTTGCTTCAGGTCTTGCTGCTCAAGACGCAGTTATGAAACTTTTGAGTCCCGGAGATGAAATATTATCGACAAGCGATTTATACGGTGGGTCATTCAGACAGATGCGCCGCGTGTATGAAAAATATGGTATCAAATCTACCTTCGTCAATCTTTCTGATCGTGATACGGCGATAGCAGCGATAAAAAAAGGAATTAAGCTATTATGGATTGAGACTCCTACCAATCCAATGCTTAATATCATTGATCTTGAGTTAGTATGCAATCTCGCGAAAGCAAAGGATATCATGATCTGCGTAGATAATACTTTTGCTTCTCCCTATTTACAAAATCCGCTGGACTTCGGAGCCGATATCGTATTGCATTCTGCCACCAAATACATAGGTGGCCATTCCGATGTAGTGCATGGCGCCTTGATCGTGAAATCAAAAGAATTGGCGGATCAATTACACTTTATACAAAATGCCACAGGTGCCGTACCCGGACCTATGGATTGTTTTTTAATTTTAAGAGGTATCAAGACGATGCATGTGCGGGTACAACGGGCATGTCAAAATGCAGCGCGCATTGCCCATCACCTGGCACACCACGCTAAAGTATCTAAAGTGTATTATCCGGGATTTGCCGCCCATCCAAATCATTTGATAGCAAAAAAACAAATGCGAGACTTCGGAGCGATGGTATCTTTTGACCTGCATTCCAATACACAAGAGAAAGCATTTGCTGTCTTGAGCAATACTAAATTGTTTGCATTGGCGGAATCACTCGGTGGGGTAGAGTCGCTGATCGGACATCCTGCTTCGATGACACATGCTTCGATCCCGAGAGAAGAAAGACTTAAAAATGGAC
>CALMKY010000622.1 GCA_937867195.1 uncultured Saprospiraceae bacterium
CCTAAAAATACACTCATGAAAAGAATATGCTTCCTTACCCTGCTCCTGGCTTCAGGTATTTGTGCGGCTGCGCAAACTTCCGGTTCTGCTGCGGCAACCTTGGTTGGCGTATGGTCACTCGTGGCTGTTGAAAACATCAATCCCGACGGGAGTAAGACCCTGCCTTATGGAGAAGCCCCACAGGGGCAGCTCATATTTACCGGGAGCGGCGAATATTCGATTCACATATTAAAGGCACAGCGGCCACGTGTTGCTGCAAATGATAAGAACAGGGCTACTGCCGAAGAAAATGCAGCATTGGTACAGGGAAACAATTCGCATTTCGGAACCTATACGGTCGATCCGCAGCGTAAAACGATCACTTTTCATGTGGCACATGCGTTCTACCCGAATTGGGAAGGAACGGTACAGGAAAGGAACTACACACTTGCCGGGGATACGCTCAGCTATGTGGTCACAAATACCACGAATGGCGGGGCAATCAAAGCGGTGGTGATCTGGAAGCGGCAGAAGGGGTAGAAGATCTTATTTGTATTTCGCTTTATAGTATTTGATCGTATTCGTGATCATCTTTTTCAACACATCCACGTTCACGTCTTCCAGTTTTTTTACATAGACACATCCCTTGGAACTTTTGTGTTTACCGAATTGCTTCAGCAACTCTTCCCGTTTGTCGAACAGGGAGCTGAAGTAAAGTGCAAACTCGGTCTTCCGGGGAGAGAACCCAACCAGGGGCGCATCACCTTCACGTCCGCTCTCATAGACATAATGATAACTGCCAAAACCGATGATAGCAGTGCCCCACATTTTGGCCGGGAAGCCCGACTGCTTTTCCATGATCTCGATGATCGCCAGGCAATCTTTCCGGCGTGCCGGGTCGGTGATCTTCTTTACAAAGGCCTGAACACTGTTTGTGTTCTCCGTGGTTTTGTTTTGTGCTTTAGCCATGGGGAAGAGTTTTCGGTATTAAATATACAAAGCCGGGATGAATGAAAGTAAAAATCCCATTTATCCGCCAGCCGGCGGATAAATGGGACTGATTAGTTTGAATTTGTTTGTCTCTTTCCGGCTTCCCCCGGTACTGGTTATACATCCGTAGCCTCACCATAAGCCACAGCTGTGGCTTCTTTCAGGCCTTCGCTCATGGTCGGGTGGGGGTGAACGGCGTTGAGGATCTCCTGGGCCGTGGTCTCCAGTTTACGTGCAACCACCGCTTCGGCGATCATTTCGGTAACGTTCATACCGATCATATGACAACCAAGGAACTCACCGTATTTGGCATCATAGATCACTTTTACAAAACCATCTGTGGCACCGGCAGCGCTTGCCTTACCGCTTGCCATGAATGGGAACTTACCTACTTTGATCTCGTACCCGGCATCTTTGGCCGCCTTTTCGGTATAGCCAACACTGGCGATCTCCGGGGTGCAATACGTACAACCGGGGATATTGTTATAATCCATCGGTTGCGGGTGATGGCCACTCAGGTGTTCGGCTGCATTGATGCCTTCCTTGGCAGCTACGTGCGCCAGGGCCTGACCCGGTGTGCAATCACCAATGGCATAAATACCGGATATGTTTGTTCGGCCAAATCCATCTACTTTTATTAAGCCCCGATCTGTCGCCACTCCTAATTCTTCCAATCCTATGTTTTCAATATTGGCGGTAACGCCAGCTGCAGACAATACGATATCACATTCGATCAATTCTTCTTTACCCGTTTTACGATCTTTAGTATACACTTTACAGCCGGCACCGGAAGTGTCTACTTTAGTGACTTCGGTATTGGCCAATACTTTGATTCCCGATTTATTGAATGATCTGGCAAGTTCTTTGGAGATATCTTCATCTTCACGTGGTACCAGTCCTTGTTCCATAAATTCTACGACTGTGACCTCTGTGCCGATCGAGTTGTAGAAATAAGCAAATTCGACGCCGATCGCTCCTGCACCCACGACCACCAGTTTTTTTGGTTGAGCAGGTAAAGACATAGCTTTACGATATTCAATAATTTTAGTCCCATCGATCGGAAGATTGGGCAAAGCTTTTGCACGTCCACCGGTGGCGATGATGATATGATCTGCCGCATATTCTGTTTTTACGCTATTAGCATCGGTAACTTCTACACTTTTATTTTTTGTAATCTTCCCGTTGCCATTTAATACCGTGATTTTATTTTTCTTCATCAGGAATTGGACTCCCTTTGACATTGCATCTGCCACACCTCGTGATCTCTTTATGATCGCTTCAAAATCGGCTACGCTATCACCATGAATTTTAATACCATATTCTTCAGGATGCTTTAGATATTCAAAAACAGATGCCGATTTGAGCAACGCTTTGGTAGGAATACAACCCCAGTTGAGACATATTCCTCCTAAATTTTCGCGTTCCACGACAGCAACATTTTTACCTAATTGGGCAGCCCGGATCGCTGCAACATATCCTCCCGGACCAGAGCCGATAACAATGAGATCAAATTTCATTTTCTTATTTGTTTTTGGAAGTGCAAATATAAGCCAATTAAAATCCAATTAAAATCCAATACGACGATCTGTTCGTATACAATCAAAGGTACAAATCGTAATTCCTGAGCGGTCATCTTAATATAGGACAAAACAGAATTGATTGCTATTATGTTACATAAATTAGAGCATTGGGTCGTGGCTTGGATTCATCCTAATAACGATGTCCGCAAATCCAGGACATTGATCTATGGAGTCATGGTGACGATGTTGTTTATGTTGTATTATTCGCTGATTGGATGGTTTATCGAGTTTCCGAATGCGATCAGAATCTGTTTGGTCGTTGCTTTAGCTCTGTCGGCTATTCCTTTTTTATTAAAACGGGGAATCAGCACACATTTCCTGGGGAATTATTATGCCCTAGTGGGTCTGGCTGGAATATCGTTATTGACCATCCTCACGGGTGGTATTGATTCTCCAATCCTTCCATGGATTGCGTTGGTGCCATTAGTAGCTCTGTTATTTGCCAATAAAATGAGCGCCATGGTTTGGGTCGTACTATCCATTATCGCTTTAATAAGGATACAATGGATGACGCATGAAGGCATGACGGATCATGTACAATACAATCCAGCCTATCGGACTTTTCTTTTTGCCAACTGTTACATTGGACTGGTGATCACTTTGTTTTTTCTCAATGCAATCTTCGAAGACTCATTGGAGAAAGCGAATGCAAAACTGACCATGCAGTCTAAAACCATTGCCGAAGAAAAATCAAAATCGGATCATTTGCTGCTCAATGTTTTGCCTGAAGACATAGCCGAAGAATTAAAATCCAAAGGGCATTGCGAAGCAAGACATTATGACCAGGTGTCTATTTTGTTTACTGATTTTGTCAATTTTACAAAATACAGCGAAACTATTACGCCGGCAAACCTGATCAGCGAATTGCATCATTATTTTCAATACTTTGATCAGGTGATTGAAAAATACAAACTGGAAAAAATCAAAACCATTGGAGATGCCTATATGGCGGTCAGTGGATTGCCAAAGTCTGACCCAGATCATGCATTGAATGCTGTCTCTGCAGCGATCGAAATGCAGACATATATCAAACAATGTATAGAGACACCCTTGCTGGAGGAAAGTAAAGATTATAAACCGGCAAGATTCCAAATGAAAGTCGGTATTCACAGCGGTGACGTGATAGCAGGTGTCGTCGGTACTAAGAAATTTGCTTTCGATATCTGGGGTGACACCGTCAATACTGCTGCCCGGATTTTACAAAGTGCACCACCGAATACCATCAATATAAGTCGGGATACGTATAACCTGGTTGGCAATAAAATTAAATGTTCTTTCAGGGGTATGATTCCATTGAAAAGCAAAGGGGATATGGAATTGTACACCGTAGATATACCCTAATGCCTTGAATCAGCTAACTTTGTCATCATGGAAAACGAAAATGAATCTATCAATCCCATTGATAAAAAGTTGGTAGCCGTCAATCCGGGTTCATTGCCGTATGCTCATCATGCCGGTTCGGCAGTGATTCTACCGGAAGATTTAGGTAAAGTCCGCGGACTGGCCATCAAAGCAATGTACCAACAGACCGATGTACAACTCAATCAAATCAAAGAGCAAATCCAATTATTGATAAATCAAAGTAAAGACATTCATTCACGAATCAGGATATCGGAACAAATCTATATGGCGGCTGTAGGCTTTGATCCCGTAATCAATCATATCTATCATTTATACTCAAAAAAAGCAGATGCCTCATGGGTGCTGTCCATGGTAGCTCCTCAAGAATGGGGTCGGAAAAACCCGTTTAATTTTTTAGCTACCGTCAGATTGATGGCAGACCATACCTGGGAAATTTTGAAGGCAAATACGGAGCAATGATTACTTTAAAACGGAGGAAACTAAAATATAGACACCCAATAATCCAATCACGATTCCATTGATCATATCGATTTTATGCAGATTCCGTGGATTGATTTTCGATTTGAGCACACTGGATAAATAAGTTAATAAAAACCACCATGATAAAGAACCAAGAAACACTCCCAATACGATCCCAAGAGCATTCCGGATCGCAAGATGAGACGATGCCAATCCCAAGGCCGCCATCATAGCTAAAAAAGCAATTAAAGTGGAAGGATTGGTCATGGCGAGGATAAACATGGAAATCATTTTTCGGGCCAGATTTTCTTCTCCTTCCCGGCCTTCGATGACGGGTGGTTTTTTACGATAAGACAATATTCCCATTATGATTAGCAGGAGACCTCCAAATATTTTAAACCATTTAATTTCAGATAAAATAAATTGGGAAATAGCGGACAATCCAAATCCTGCGACGACTCCATACATGGAGTCAGCGACGGCGACACCGGCTCCCATACCAAATGCCCGCCATCTTCCTATCTTAAAAGTTTGATAAATAATCATAATTCCGATGGGACCGATGGGGGCTGCCAGGGCAAATCCCATAATAAATCCTTTAATTAAATATTCGGGAAACATGCTTTGTTAATTGAGCTCCACGCTCCAGTCTTTACCTGACATATCGACTTCGATATTTTCCTGCATCGTAG
>CALMKY010000623.1 GCA_937867195.1 uncultured Saprospiraceae bacterium
CATAAATCCAAGTTTTTTTTCTTTCGCTTTCTTAGCTGTCTCAATGACCCGTCTGATTCCCGGTGCATCCACTGCGACAGGCTTTTCGAAGAAGCAATGTTTGCCGGCGGCAATAGCAGCTTCAAGATGCATAGGCCTGAAATTAGGAGGTGTTGCCAGTATGACTACATCGACATCGGTGGCTAATAATTTTTTATAAGCATCGAATCCAATGAATTTGTGATCATCGGCTACTTTGATTTTATCAGGTGCTTCATCCATAAACGCTTTGTAAGCAGTCTCCATACGATCTTCAAATACATCTGCCATAGCGGTGAGATACACATTCTTATCCGCCAGGCAAGCCTGTGTGGCAGCGCCTGTACCACGACCCCCACAGCCGATGATGCCGATCTTTAATGTCTCAGCATTCAATAGGTGCCTTGGCATTGGATTGGAGATCACATTGAATCCCAATGTGCCAGCAGCTATGGAAGTGCCGCCAAGCTTGATAAATTCGCGACGAGTGGTTGGATTTGCCATATAAAAGTCTTTTAGATGAGTTTTTTACGTGAATATTGGTTTAGGTAGAAGGATTAAATTTTTCTACGACGAAAACAAATATAATTTAGAATCACCACTTGATCAAATCCTGTTCCTACCTGTACAGCTGAAGCCATAGTTTAACCTGCCTTTCTTTACTGCATGCTATCGGACAATTTTGAACCGGAACTTGGCTTATTCCGAGTATAAATCCATCATATTGTATAACTTTCAATACTTCCTTACAAATATTTAATAGAATTTAAAATAAATAGTTCCAAGTCCATTTAACTTCAACTAACTATTTATTAAAAATAGATAAGAAAATTAAAAGATAAGTGCCGAAGGCGGGACTCGAACCCGCACATCATCGCTGACACACGCCTCTGAAACGTGCGTGTCTACCAATTTCACCACTTCGGCTAAGTACGCTGATTTTGTCTTCGATTAATTACAATCAGCACAATTTTAATGTCAAATATATTCAACGCAAAAATATCAAGAATCAATCAAATTATCATTCCCAATTCATCATCTTTTAAGACAATACCTTCGCCCCGTTGCTTCCTGAAGGTCCATCCATAAAAGGTTGACTTCTAAATCTAATCCCGGTAGCGTGATATAAAGCATTTCCTATGGCGCCGGAGGTCGGTGGCAATGCAGGCTCGCCCAAACCAGTAGGTTCGATATTATTTTTCACAAAATGAACTTCCACCTCCGGTATTTCATTCATTTTGATCAACCGGTAATTATTGTAATTGCTTTGTTCAGGAGTACCATCTTTAAAACTCAATTTGGCATACATGGCATGACCAATGCCGTCTACGATGCCACCTGTAACCTGATTGAGAGAACCACTTTGATTTACAACGATACCGCAATCACAGGCTGCATAAACTTTGGAGATGACCGGTTTGCCTTTGACTTTGGTGACCTCAGCGACCTGAGCCACATAAGATGCGTGTGAAAAATAAACACTAAATCCACGATATATCCCTTTTTTCTTTTTATTCCATCCGGATTTATCGGCTGCCAACTCGATGACATCTTTGAACCGTTTTGGTTCGTACATGAGTTTACCCACAGGATTATGGATCGCCCGCTCAGCCCATTCGAGTCTGAGTTTGACAGGATCTTTACCTGCC
>CALMKY010000624.1 GCA_937867195.1 uncultured Saprospiraceae bacterium
GTTTAGACCGAGAGCGCGGTTTATATCTTTTAGCGGAAGATCGTTTAGTTTTTCCGATAGGTCAGTACCTTTTTTAATATCAAATAATTCCTGAATTGAAACGGGAACCGTACTGCTGTTTACTTTTACAGATGAGGTCTGAGCAACTGAATCATGGGCCGGGCTGGAAGGTGTATTCATTCCATGTGCAGTGGTCGGCGGTAAAAATGGATTGACCATCACCTCTGTTTTAATCTCCGGCATGGCATCCACTACAGAATGCTTTTTTTCCATTACAGGCTCTACTGGTTTGACCGGTTCAGGTGCAGGATGTGATTCTGATTCGAATTTAAATTCTAGTGATTTTTGAACCACCTCCTTTTCAGTTTGCTTTTCGGGAACCGGTACTTCGGCCATTGGCTTGATAATGGGAAGAGCATGAGCTTCTGCATGAGCATATATCTGGTATAGCTCCCGGAGATAATGTAAGATTAAATCCTTTTCCAACGTACTCAACTGCTGAGGATTTACTTCCAATGCCTGTTGCATGGCCTGCAGTCTGCTTAAAATGGTTTTTGCTTTTATTAGATCCATATCATTGCCCGAAAAAGAAGCGCAAATTTAATAAAATCTAAGGCAAAGTCGGGACTAAGTCATGATGGACTGAGTCATAGGGGGCGTTCAATAATCCATCATTTTTTGTGTTTTCTAAGGAATTAAATTTGAATTAAATAAGTGTATTTCCGGAAAGATATTATTCAAAGAACAGGAATGTTACTTTTGCATTCTTATGTTTTTAGAACCTAATTTTAAAGGTCAACGCAGCGGATGGATCGAAGTGGTCTGTGGCTCCATGTTCTCAGGTAAAACGGAGGAACTGATCCGGAGGGTGCGGAGAGCTAAAATCGCCAACCAGAAAGTAATCATATTTAAACCGGTTACCGATGTCCGATATGATATCAAAAAAGTTATTTCCCACGATCATAACGAAATCGATTCTTTGCCGATTCGTCAGTCTAAAGACATCCTAAAATATACGTCAGGCATAGAAGTCGTAGGCATCGACGAAGCACAGTTTTTTGATTCGGACCTACCTGATATATGTCAACAAATAGCCTTGAGGGGCATCCGGGTAATCGTAGCTGGCCTCGATATGGATTATCTGGGCAGGCCTTTTGGCCCGATACCGCATCTGTTGGCGATCTCTGAATACATTACCAAAGTCCATGCTATTTGCCCTCACTGCGGTAACCTTGCCACCCATTCTTATCGACTCAGTGAAGAAACGGATACCGTAGTTCTCGGCGAAAAAGACAAATATGAGCCCAGGTGCCGTACCTGTTACCATATGGGAAATATCCTCAATTTTAGTAGGTAAGAATAACCTTGCCAAAGGATCACGATATGAATTTACAGCCATTGGAATTATTGATTCCAGTTGTCCGTAGGACTGTGCTTAAAAATTGCAATCTTGCTTAATCCAAACAAATCGTGTTGTAATTCTTTCTTTCATAATTCCCTCAAACATTCACCTATAAATATTTTATTTTTGTAATGTCAAAACTTGCATTTTTATTCATGTCCCATATTCGCATCCGGTCAGCATTGGTGTCCGTTTTTCATAAAAATGGATTAGACGAGATCCTTCATAGATTATCCGATATTGGAGTCATCCTATATTCTACAGGCGGTACCTATAATTTCATTCAAAGCCTGGGGCTCGATGTGACGAGTGTGGAAGAATTAACCGGATTTGCAGAGATTCTGGATGGCCGGGTAAAAACATTACATCCAAAAGTATTTGGTGGCATTCTTGCTCGCAGGGATGAAGGACATCTTGCACAACTGGAAGCACAGGAAATTCCGGAGATAGACCTGGTCATTGTCGATTTATATCCATTTGAAAAAACGGTAAAGGCTACAACGAATGAATCTGAAATCATTGAAAAAATCGATGTCGGTGGTATCTCTTTGATTCGCGCAGCCGCTAAAAATTATAAAGATGTTTTGATCGTACCCTCACAGGACGATTATCCATTTTTGCTGGATTTGATAAAATCGAAAGAAGGCTTTTCTGATATCGATGATCGCAGACACCTGGCTACCCGTGCATTTAGCGTTTCATCACACTATGATACTCAAATCATGAAATACTTCGGCAACCAGGACGATTGGAACTTTTTTGAAGAATCATCCAAGTTAGACTTTAAGCTCAGGTATGGTGAAAACCCACACCAGGCTGCTGCTTTTTATGGCCATTTGGATAATTTGCTTCATCAGCTGCATGGAAAAGAATTGTCCTACAACAATCTGGTCGATGTGGATGCTGCTATTTGGCTCATGAAAGATATTAAGGAATTTGGGCCCTCATTCGCTATACTCAAACATACAAATGCATGCGGAGTTGCTACGCGTCAAGATGCATTGTCTGCTTGGCAGGATGCTTTGGCAGGTGATCCTGTTTCGGCTTTTGGTGGTGTGATCATCACGAATGAAACTATAGATGAATCCGTAGCAAATGAGATTGACAAATTATTTTATGAAGTTTTAATTGCTCCATCTTTTACTGTAAAAGCAAAGGAAATTCTCCAGAAGAAAAAGAATCGGATTTTATT
>CALMKY010000625.1 GCA_937867195.1 uncultured Saprospiraceae bacterium
TTCAGTGTGGAAGCCGATGTCGATATGCCCGAACCTGTTTATCCCAAAGCTGCACCCTGGTCATTGATTGAAAGACTCAATAAAGAAAAAGACATCACCGGGATCTTTATTTCGGCACATCCTTTGGACGAGTATCGGCACATCCTCGATCATTATACTACCTGCAATCTTACCAACATCGGTAATTTTATCAACGAACCGATTAAAATCGCCGGGATGATCACGAAGGCCGATCATCGCATCAGTAAAAAAGGTACAGGCTATGGCAACTTTACGATCGAAGATTTTGGAGGAAAATATGAATTTACTTTATTCAGTGAAAATTATCTCGATCATAAAAACAGACTCGAAATTAATCAACTAGTCTATATACGTGGAACTCAACAAACCTATCGGGATCGGGAAGGCATTAGTTTTAAAATACAATCGGTCCAGCAATTGGCCACGGCAGGCAATTCAGTTTCATCCTCATTATTATTGAAAGTTCCCCTTCAATCCATTGATGAATCAACCATCCGTAAAATAAAGACTTTGCTGGAATCCCAGAAAGGTAATTCTCCGGTCAAAGTCGTGCTCCTCGATGCAGTCAGTCAAAACTATCTATATCTCATGTCGGATGAATATAAAGTAGAAGTGACGAATAAATTATTGAAGGAAATGAAGGGATTGGGATTTGAGTATAGTTTGAATTGAACTTGGAATTATCGCCAAGAATATTCCAGGAAAAAAATTTCACCATAAATCATACCTGTACAGGAGTCCGTCCTCCGGCAACCATCCATTTTTCTCATACAGTTTTCTTGCTGCTGTATTGCCTTCCAATGTTTGTAAAAGCAAATATTTTGAGTTGGTACGTTTACCCTACTGAATGGCTGTATCCAATAGCATGGTGCCGATTCCATTATTCCTGGCCTCAGGTACCACATACAGATCGTTTATTAGCCAGGCATTTGACATGGATAAGGATGAAAAAATTGGATAAAGTTGAACTAAACCTACAAGTTTAATATCCATCGTTGTAAAAATGAATGATGGATTCATTTTATTCTATCGTGAAGGAAATTGCGAGCTTCTTTTCTATCAGATACCTTGGAATAGAACGGCCGATCCTGATCAAATAAGTCTGATAGCTCTACGAGGTTGGAAAGATTTGCCGTTTCTATATTCATGTGACCAGTGAAAATGAGTATCGGCAATTTAATAAGTTTTACATTTTAAGATGATTCTGGTATTCAAATTATCAATTTTGACCAAATTATTTATTCAAAAAGACTTTACTTTTGTTTTATATCATCGATCATTTATTTGATAGGAGTTACAAGTGCAAAATAACCTTATCGTAGTTACTAAGTTTCCAAACCCGGTCGGTAAATCATTTGATAAAAATGAATGGGAGCACGACTATCAGAATTCCAATGTTATTATTAATTGTTCAGAGCGAGAAATCTATTTTCCGGAACACTGGGGGCCTCTTTCTCTGAAGGCTTGCCTTTCGGGTTGCGAATATTATGTAAAAGACCACAGTACTTATAAAGTCCATACCGGTAACTATTTGCTGCTGAATGAAGGAACTGAATATTCCAGCTTTATCAAGACC
>CALMKY010000626.1 GCA_937867195.1 uncultured Saprospiraceae bacterium
CAAGCGAATTTGATATAATCATTCTGGACGGGATCCTGGAAAACATCAAAGAACCCGAAAAATTAATGGATCATTTGCGGGATTCTATAGGATTATCCAATCCTGAAATTTATATTGTAGTGGCTAATATTGGATTTTTTATAACACGATTTTCCTTACTGTTTGGAGGATTTAATTATGGCCGACGTGGCATACTGGATTTAAATCACACGCGATTATTCACTAAAAAATCAATCATCAAACTCTGCCATCAATCGGGTTTTGAAGTACAGTCAACAGAAGGTATTCCGGCTCCATATCCCGAAGCAATCGGAGATTCTGTATTGGCCCATTGGATGGTGGCCCTAAATAATTTTTCATTAAAATTGTTTAAAGGTCTTTTTTCCTATCAATACGTCTTGTCCGCGAAAGCCAAACCATCTGTTAAAAATCTGATCCGGTATACCCTGGATGGATCAGAGAAAAAGAAAAAAGAATTGATTCATCTCAATTAAATACGATATATCTTATTTCCCTATTGATTTCAGGATATCGTTCATCATATCGATTTGTATTTTTTGTATCTCCAGCAATTCCTGCTGCTGATGCATGATCAGGTGATCCAGTTTTTCATGCAGGATTCTGATTTCCAATTCCGACTTTAGATTGATCATATAATCTTTTTTTGCGCGTTCCCGGTCCTTCTCTTCCTGCCGGTTTTGACTCATCATGATGATGGGAGCCTGCAAAGCAGCGATGCATGAAAGAATCAGATTCAGCAAAATAAACGGATAAGGATCCCAGCCTTTATTAGATAGCCAGAATGCATTGGTAATAATCCATAGTATGAGAAAAACCATAAAAGAAATAATAAAAGTCCAGCTTCCTCCGAAACTGGCTACGCGATCCGCCACACGTTGCCCCAACGTTAAAGGTGCCACTGTGTCTTCAATTTTATCCGTCAAGGTAGATTGGTCACTGATCGCGTCCACCACGGTTTTTTCAAGTTCACTTAATTCACCTACTTCATGAATCAGTTGATCGGATATGTATTTTTCTCTAAAGTGATTTAATTCTGTCATGGAAAGACAATGAGCATCATTAAAATCAGGATGAATTTTTCTTATATATTCCAATATCGATTTCCGGATGGATGATCCTAAAACCCGCTCGCTTATTGGGAATTCATTTTTAGAAATATCACTTATAAAATTGGCAGGTTCCATAAATATCTGCTCTGAAAGTTACAGATTATTTTACTCCCAAAGGGGGGATCAGACACTCTGCCAAATATTACTAAATTGCCTGACCTTAATTGAATTTAATTTTATGAAATATCTGCCTTTCCTTTTGTTTATTTGGATCCCCCTATCATATTCTCAAAAATTGCTTAGATATCCCTCGATCAGTCCGGATGGATCACGGATCGCATTTTCATATCAAGGAGATATTTGGTCCGCCCGATCCGATGGCAGTGACGCCACCCGCTTGACGATCCATGAAGGATATGAATTCTATCCTGTTTTTAGCCCTGACGGCAAAACAATTGCTTTTAGCGGTACACGGTTTGGTAACAACGATATTTTTACCATACCTGCAGAAGGAGGCCAGGTTACCAGGCTTACCTATAGATCATCGTCAGATGTCATCACCAGTTGGACTCAGCCTGATAAAATTCTATTCAACAGTAATCGTGAATTCAATCAAATAGAAAGACCCTCAGAAATAATAAGCATAAATCCATCCGGAGGAACGGAATCCCGATACATGGACGCGGTGGGATTTGATGCCACGATTTCACCGAATGGAAAATTAATAGCTTTTACCAGAGGGGATATCAACCCAATATACCGCAAAGATTACAAAGGAAGCAGTGATCGCAATATCTGGATCTATGATATCGCCGGGCATTCCTACCAGGCCATCCAGGGTTTTGAGACCAATGACATTTTACCCCAATGGGCGGGCAATGATGAACTGTATTTTCTGAGCAGCGTCGATGGCCAATATAATTTATATAAAACTTCGATAGATCGTAAAGGCAAATCAGGAAAGCCCACCAAACTGACCAATTTTAAAGATGAGTCCATCCGGCATTATTCTATTTCTTCGAATGGGAATGTGGCCATTTTAGAAAAAGACATAAATCTGTATTTATTCTTTCCGGGTAATCAATCCATAAAAAAATTATCCGTGAATATCAAGGCAGATGAACGAATGGATGCATCGGAAAATAAATCCTTTTCCACAGGTGCCAATGAATATGCAGTATCACCGAATGGCAAATTATTAGCTTATAGTTTGAGGGGCGAAGTATTTATTAAGGAAGCTGATAAGGATAGAAACCGAAGTGTGAATATTTCCAACCACTCCTATCGCGATGATCAGCCTGCCTGGCTCAACGACAGCATCCTTCTTTTTTGCAGTGATCGTGAGGATCATAATTTTGAAATATATGCTGCCCGCTCAACAGATACTATGGAGCATAATCTTTTTAAAAGTCTTAAACATGAGATCATAAGACTCAGCAGGACTCCTGAAGACGAACACGATCCCATAGCAAGCAACGACGGTAAAAAATTAGCGTTTATAAAAGGCCGGGGAGGATTGATCGTATCCGATATAGACTCATTACTTCATTTGTCCAATGAAAAAATATTGAGTTCATCCTGGGCACCTGCACAAGGAATTGCCTGGAGTCCTGACAATAAATGGCTGGCCTATTCACAGGAAGATTTGTATTTTAATGAAGAAGTATTTATACAGCCGGCTGATCATAGTAAGCCGGCGGTCAATGTATCCATGCATCCGCGGGGTGACGCATCTCCGTTTTGGAGTGCGGATGGCAGTAAATTGGGATTTTTATCTCAAAGAAGTTATTCAACCGGGGCAGACGTATATTTTGTCTGGTTAAAAAAAGAAGATTGGGAAAAACAACAACAAGATTGGCGCGAAGCAGATCCTCCTGCAGAGAATGATAAATCGAAAGATAAAAAAAATAAAGTCATTACCATTGACTTCGATAAAATTCATGAAAGGATTGTACAGGTAACCAACTTACCGGGAAATGAAGGCCATCTGATCATCAGCAAAGATGGCGAAACATTTTATTACACAGCACTCAATAGCGATGCAAAGGCACGGGATCTGTACAGCGTAAAATGGGATGGTCGTGACACCAAAGAACTTACGAAAGGAGGCACCAATCCCTCGGCAATTTCAATGGATCGGGATGGCAAATTTCTTTATTATATCCGCAATGGAACATTAAATCGGTTGGATATAAAAGGTAATACATCGGATGCACTGCCTTTTATCGCTAAAATGAAACTCAACTATATTGATGAGCGAACACAAGTATTTGAAGAAGCCTGGAGAACCATTCGGGATGGTTATTATGATCCCAAGTTTCATGGCCGGGATTGGAGCCGGCTTCACGATCAATACAAAGAGAGATGCATCATCGCCTCCACGGCACCTGATTTCAGAGATATGTTTAATTATATGTTGGGAGAATTAAACTCAAGTCATATGGGTTTCTTAGCAAACGATAGAGCAGAAACCAATCGGGATGCTACGGGATTACTTGGAGCTGAATTGGTTCCCGTGCACAATGGAATGCAAGTGACCCGTGTCATTCCCGCTACACCGGCTGATAAAGTGGTAAGTAAACTCATGGCTGGTGACGTCATCACTAAAGTCAATGAAACAAATGTTTCAGATCGTGTCAATTTCTACTCATTATTCAGTGAATTGACCAATGAAAAAATTCTTTTGAATGTCAATGACTCAAACGGAAAGTCCAGGGAAGTCATCATCAGACCGACCAATTCTATCATCAATCCTTTATATGAAGAATGGGTCGACAATAGAAAGAAACTGGTAGATCAATATTCTAACGGCAGACTGGGATACATCCATATACAGAGTATGGACTTCCCCAGTTTTGAAACCGTTGAGAGGGAATTTACTGCCGCAGGTTATGGCAAAGAAGGACTACTGATCGATGTACGATACAACGGGGGAGGTTCTACTACCGATTATCTTATGACCATTTTGAATTACAAACAGCATGCTTATACAATCCCCCGGGGAGCAACTATTGACCTCGAAAAAGATAAACTCAAATTCAGAGATTATTATCCGATTGGTGAAAGACTGGTATACGCTGCATGGACCAAGCCATCCATCGCGTTGTGTAACGAAGGAAGTTATAGCAATGCCGAAATCTTTAGTCATGCTTATAAAACATTGGGTATAGGTAAAGTCGTGGGTACTCCCACCAATGGATCTGTAATCTCTACCGGTGGACGAGGTTTGATGGATGGTAGTTTTGTACGATTGCCATTTAGAGCCTGGTTTACAAAAGCCACCAATAAAGAACAAGAATTGGGGCCTTGCATACCGGATATGATCATTGAGAATGATCCGGATTGGATTGCAAAAAATACAGATGCCCAATTAAAAGCCGCCGTAAACGAATTAATTAAAGAAATTGATTCGAAAAAATAGCAGTTAAGCTGATTTACCTCGGATCGATTTTCAAGGGAGCATTGGATTGCACGGATTGAGTAATCTTTACAAATTCGCTTACTGATAATTGCTCAGGCCTTTGTTCATAATAAGGATCTTTTAGTATTTCAGGAGATAACCATGGTTTCAATGCATTGCGGATCATCTTTCGTTTAAAATTAAAGCAGGCTTTGACGATCGTACGGAATAGATGTTCGTCGCAATCAAGGTGTGGGTCCGGTCGACGCACACATCGTAAGACGGCTGATTTCACTTTTGGCGGTGGATTGAAATTTCCTTCCTTGACAGTAAATAAATATTCTACCTGATAATACGCTTGGGTCAGCACACTGATCGCTCCGTATTCTTTACTGCCGGGTTCGTGGGCGATTCGTTCGGCCATTTCTTTTTGGAACATCCCTACAAGGCCGGGTACGATATCCCGATTTTCTATCATTTTGATTACAATCTGAGATGAAATATTATAAGGAAAATTACCAATAATATAAAGAGGTTCCCCAGCAAATAAATTCCTTAAATCCAGTTTGAGAAAGTCGCTAAACAATATTTGAGCTGAAGAATACAGTTCGTCCTGTCTTAGCAATTCGATCATATCCTTGTCAGCATCGACCATGGTAAGGTTTGGATATTTCCTGATCAGGTATTTACTCAACATGCCTCGACCGGGTCCAACTTCCAGTACATTTTTAATTTCACCGAAACTATTTAATGCATCGGCAATTCGACCTGCAAGCGGTTCGTTTGTAAGAAAATGCTGGCCAAAAGATTTTTTTGCGTATGAATGCATGATGTGTCAAAGGTAAATTTGTTTTGATATGTATAACTAGTATCTTTAATTCATTTACTGGCTAAACAAATTAACTTTTCTATGTTATTTAATAAAATATTTTTTCTGATTCTTGTTTTTTATATTGTTCGAGTTAATACCATTGCGCAAATTGAGTACGGTTCTCATCATGGAAAATATATAACTATATTCAATTCGAAAGTATATTATGAGGAATATTTGCCTGGCAGCAAGTCTGTTAAAAATACAATACCACTTTTATTATTTCATGGAGGAATGGGCAGTATTGCGGACTTTAAGAAATGCATTCCCGGATTATCAAATAAATTCAGAGTGATTGCCATCGACGCACCGGGTTTAGGAAGATCAGCTTTTGCGGATACTGCATTGACGTATTCCCTCATGGCCCGTTATTATTCTGCCATGATAGATCAATTGAAACTGGATAGTGCGTTTGTAATTGGCTGGAGTGATGGCGGGATTTCAGGTTTATTATTAGCTCACCAACGGCCCGATAAAATCAAAAAGTTGGTCGCCGTCGGAATTAACCGCACCTTAGATGGATTGCTTGGCATGGAAGATGCCGAACAGACTTTTCTAAATCCGGACTGGGCCGAAAAAAATATGAAACAGTGGATAAATAAATATACATCACTTTCTCCAACCGGTAACTGGAAAAGATATATGCAAGAATGTAAAAATATGTGGATGTCTAAAGAATATTTTCCAAAGCAAATATTAGATGAAATCAATATTCCTGTCCTCGTCTGCATTGGTGATCATGATGAAGTAAAAATGGATCATGCAATTGAAATTAAAAATTCAATCAGGAACAGTCAATTTTGCGTGCTTCCAAATTGTTCTCATTTTGTTTTTAGCGAAAAACCAGCCTTGATCAATCGGATAGCAATGGATTTTTTGGCTGGCCAATAATGTACTTTTATTGACTAATCATTGACAGCGGTTTGGATAAATTATTTTCAAAATGAAAAAGAATTTTATATCGAGTAAAAAGACAATTGCAGGTTTGCCATAAATAGTAAATTTATGACCTAAACAAAATCATAATACCCAACAAAATATTTTTGGGATAAAAAAATTTCACAAGGGCCAGAAAAATTATTTAACAAAATAAAAATAACCTAAGTGGACAGAAAGTGGTTATTTTTGTTTAAGTTAATGAAGAATGCAGTAGCATTAATATTATTAATTATATATAGTTTTACTTCATTCGGTACGACTATTCATATTCATTATTGTATGAATGAGTATGCCGGTTGGAGTTTGTCTGTTGATAAAGAAAGTTCATCTTGTGCTAAATGTGGAATGTCAGAGCACGATGGAAAAGGATGCTGTTCTGACCAACAAACGATTCTGAAGCTGACATTAGATCAAAACATCCATTCGGGTGAAATACCGTCATTAGATCGGCAAGTTTGTGTATTGCCACAATCTTTTAGTCCATTAACTTGCTTCATAACAGAAATCGCTGCGGTTAATTATTCTTACAAATCCCCTCCTTGGCAAAACCATTCAAGATTACACATATTCTACTGTGTTTTTTTAATATGATGAATTCCTAAAGCAATTAATTGTAAGGCATTTTAAATGCCTAACATTTAATACTATTTTCATTTTACCAATATTTTTTTTACACTATGCACGAGCTCAATTAAATTTTATCCTAATTAAATTAAATTCAATAAATATGAAAAAATTACTTGTTATCACTATAGTTCTGTGTGGATGTCTTAGTAGGTCTTTTACTCAGGAAAAAGTACCCATGGTAGACTCCAAAGGCCATATCTATTATGATAAAAAACCAATAGGGCAATTGACCAAATCAGGCAGTATGAGTATGGACGATAAGATGATATCCAAAATCAATGCAAATGGCACTGTAGTTGATTCCATGGGTAATGTTATTGGCAGACTCCCCAAAGGTCAACTATTTGAATATTATTTGGGAGACAAGCCAGAAAAATTTTCGATCAGTAAGCCCAATCATAATGGAATCTGTTATGTCACGGATGCACATGGCAAAACGATGATCCTTCTACATAATAACTATAAGCAACAGGCCGCTTGTGCCATGCATTGTGCTAAGGAAAATCATTGTCTGATGACGGGAAAGGCCAATATTGAAAAAAAAGATACTTCTAATCTGAGTCAAAATATAGATATTTTACATTCAATTCTCAGTGATTATTTTCAATTAAAAGATGCATTGACTCAGGACAATTCAGATCTTGCGTCTAAAGCCGGTACTGAATTGGAATCTTTATTGAGAACTTTTGACAAATCCAAATTATCCCCCGATCAAAAGAAAGCTTTCGAAGGATTTGCTGACGAACTCATTGAAAATTCAGAACACATCGGTAAAAACAGTGGAAAAATAGAGCATCAACGCGAACATTTTGAGCATCTCAGCAATGGTATGATCTCAATACTCAACGTTTTTGGTAATGGTGGTCAGACCCTTTATAAAGATTATTGCCCTATGTTTAATAAAGGTGCATACTGGATCAGTAATACAAAAGAAATCAAAAATCCTTATTTTGGAAAAAAGATGCAGACCTGTGGGTCAGTCAAATCAATACTATAAGACATCATTATTAGTCAACTAAGCAAGTTTATAGGATTAACTGATTGATGGGTGGCCACTGGCGAAACCAAAATAAAAATTTTATAGTTACAATGGCTGTCATGTATATAAAGTTAAATAGATGTGACGTCAAGACTGATTAAAAAGAAAAAAATAACTGAGAAGTAAATTATTCGATTTGTGTATAATTTTACTTCATATTATCGAGAATATTAATATAATTGCAATAACGGATTTTATATTGGACATACTATATTAAATGGAAAAAGTAATCCGAACATTCTTTAAAATTTTTAAAGCAATTTTTATTCGTAAAAAAAGTTGTTGTAAATAATATTACGATTATTCGTATTTTCTATTCAATGAAAATTGACAATAATCTTATATCATGGCAAAAGATTTCTTTATAAAATCTGAAAAACACATTGATATTTTAGATTGTTTTCAGGCATTCATTTTGTATTTCTGTACCATAATTTAATTCAAGTCGAGACCGCCCTTTTCTTACTGTCAACATTAAAAAAAGTCAAAATTAAAAAATGGAAACCCAACATAATAATAAAAAATATACCTGTCCTATGCATATTGAAATATTACAGGACATGCCAGGTAATTGCCCTGAGTGTGGAATGAACCTTGTAATTATTAACGACAAACAAAGCGATAACGAATTGCAAAACCACTCAGGAGCCAAATTTAAAGATAATTCTGCTCTTTCGCCTAATG
>CALMKY010000627.1 GCA_937867195.1 uncultured Saprospiraceae bacterium
ATGAATTATCCTAATAAAATATCAAAACTTGATTTTGCGAAATGGATTCAAGAGCGTGGACTTTACTATCCAGTCGAATGGGATAAAGATCATTACGAAGCAATTTTGTCGGCTAATGACACGGGTGAAAAACCGTTGGATGGTGGATTGCTGGTTACCAGATACGGAGATGGTAATTATGTTTACTCTTCACTCTCTTTCTTTAGGGAGTTGCCATCCGGAGTATCCGGGGCTTATCGGTTATTTGCCAATTTACTTGCTTTAAAAAAGAACCCCAAATCGTGAGCGAATCCAATCCACTCATCTGGAAAAAATCATATACGGTGATGATGGTTTTCCTCATTGCATACATTCTATTATTAATTTTAATCACCAACCTGTATCGATAAAGTATGAGTTGGCTAGATTGGTTCATTTTGATAGTGTCCTTTGCAGGCATCATTATCTATGGAGTGATTAAAACATACCGGGACAAAGACCATGATAATTTCCTGAAAGGATCTCAGACCAAATGGTGGGCAGTGTGTCTCAGTGTAATGGCTACCCAGGCCAGTGGGATTACTTTTATATCAACGCCAGGACAAGGCTTCAGTGATGGTTTACGGTTTGTTCAATTTTACCTTGGATTGCCTATAGCGATGCTCATCATCTGCATTACGTTTATTCCCATATTTTTTAAATCTGGAATCTATACAGCTTATGAATATCTTGAAAAACGTTTTGATTTAAAGACAAGATTGCTTACTTCATTTTTATTTCTCATCCAGAGGGGTCTGGGTGCCGGAATTACTTTATATGCTCCCGCCATTATTTTAAGTGCTCTGTTTGGTTGGGACTTTAAATGGATCGTGTTCTTTTCGGGACTTGGAGTGATCTTGTATACCATTTCAGGAGGGGCCAATGCAGTCAGTAAAACTCAAACCATTCAAATGGTCATTATGCTCGGAGGGATCCTATTGATCTTCGGAATTGTGCTCTACCAGTTGCATGGAATCAGTTTACATCAGGCTTTGCACATTGCAGGCATCACCGGAAAGACCAAAGCAATCGATTTTCATTTTGACCCTAAGGACCGATACAATTTTTGGTCGGGGATTATTGGTGGAGGATTTATCGCGCTATCCTATTTCGGTACCGATCAATCCCAGGTAGGGCGTTATCTCAACGGTAAATCCATCGATGCAAGCCGGTACGGTTTAATAGCCAACGGAATCGTCAAAATACCTATGCAACTCTTTATTCTTTTGACAGGTGTCATGGTATTTGTATTCTACCAGTTTAATAGTAGTCCGTTGTTTTTCAATAAACCGGTTGAAGAAAAAGTATTGACCACATCCTTTGAGAGTCAGTATAGACAAAAACAAGCAGAGTTAAAATCGATCCTGGACCTAAAATCACAAAAACAAAAGGAATTTTTGACCTCCTATTCGCCTACCCTATCCTCAGAAATTAAAAATTTAAACGCGCAGGAATTCAAAGTACGCAATGAAGGGAAAGCCATTATCAAACAAGCTTTACCCAAAACTGAAACCAACGATAAAGATTATGTATTCCTGTATTTCGTCCTGAATCAATTACCGGCGGGACTCATCGGCTTATTGCTGGCGGTTGTATTTTCTGCTACCATGTCCTCTACTTCGGCAGAACTATCTGCCCTGGCGGGTACCAGTGTCATTGATTGGTTTCAAAGATTAAAGCGCAGGACATTCCGCCCGACGGAATTAATCGTATACAAAAGATGGTTGATCCTTGCCTGGGGTATTTTCGCCATCATGTTTGCTATGTATGGTAACCTGATAGAAAATCTTATTCAGTTTGTCAACCTGGTCGGTTCATTATTTTACGGGACGATTCTCGGAGTATTTATCTCTGCTTTTTACTTTAAATCGATTAAAAGCACACCGGTGTTTTGGGGGGCCATCGTTTCTGAACTTGTCGTGTTTGCACTCAATTCATTTACAGACATCAGCTTCCTTTGGTTTAACCTAATTGCCTGTGCCTTGGTCATCGGGATTGGCTGGGCAGGATCCATGTCATTAAAAAATCAATGAAGTACAGGCATTGAATAATGCAGATGTACAGAGGCATGCATCGAATACAATCTGTATCGATCACCATCAAACAATAGAATGCCGCTTGATTTATTTTCTTTCAGTATAGGATTGCCTCGATACTTAATCCAATGAATTTTATCCTGAGATTTGGCTACATTGGTATTCCATGTGCTCCAATCAGCATCCGGTGTACCGTGATAATAACAGTAGTAAGTACCATCTATTTTTACTATTTGATTAGCAGCAAGACCATGCGCATCATAAGGATCAGGGCCTTTTTTAATAACAGGTTCATCCTGCACATTCTTGAATGTCTGTAGATCCTGACTCGAAGCCAACCAGATGGCTGAATCATTCCTTTCATAAAATAAATACCAGGTATTATTTTCTTTAATTACACTGGGAGTGCCATAGGGACCCGGTATCCATGAATCTGCATTCTGCGATATTATTCTTAAAGAGCCTTGTTCTGTCCAATGTATTTTGTCAGTAGATACCAATCTGTGAGCAACATCATTTCTTCCTTCTGCAAACATTTGGTAAGTATTCCCGTCTTTAATCACCATCATATCTTCGGTCCATACCGAGTCAAACAGTGGCCGATCTGAACATCGTCTCCAATGGATGCCATCGCGGGAAGTAGCATACCCTAATTTCATAGAATCTCCGTCGTGATGGTAGCCTGTATACCATAGATGATAGATACTATCTTCGAGAAGAATATAACCCCGTTCACGAATATGATGATCCCATGCATTTGTATCAGGATTCCCGCTAAATACCGGACCAGGAATGCCAGCAAAATGAGTTAGATATTCCGGAAAGTTATTTGAATCGAATGTATGACTTCGACAACTATAAAATAAAAAAGTAACCAGGATATATACCCATTTCATCTTATTTAACCAGTTTCTTCTCTAAGTCCTCTAATGAAACACCTTTTGTTTCTGGCATCATTTTCCACACCCAGATCAATTGCAAAATCATCATGGCTGTAAATAATGCAAAAATCGTGGTGCCACCCAACTTTTCATTGAAATAAGGGAACATGCTGCCAATCAATGCGGCGAACAACCAATGCGTACTGGATCCCAGGGTCATGCCCCAGGATCTGACTTTATTGGGAAATATTTCAGAAATAAATACCCAGATCACGGCGCCCTGGCCAATGGCATGGGACGCAATAAATAGGAATAACAACCAGGGCACAAAAGAAGAACCTTTGCCTATATAAAATGCAAAGGAAACAGAAGCTAAAGAAATTATATAACCAATGCTACCTATGAACATTAACGTCCTGCGTCCAAACTGATCTATTAATCTTACCCCTAACATTGTAAAGATTAAATTGACTACGCCGATGCCTACGGTTGAAAGCAATGCAGCCTTTTCTCCCAGGCCAATGTCGGACAGGATCCTTGGAGCATAATAGATCACAGCATTAATACCGGATAATTGGTTAAAGAAAGCGATTAAAAAGGCTAATAATATAGGAAACTTAAATTTTCCGTTGAGGAAGCTATTCAAACTAGTTTTTTCATCCGTAGGATGAGAAGTGATGGCTTGCATGGATTCATCTACCGTACCGGCATCTACCATAAATAGAATTTTTTTTGCTTCATCGGTTTTATTTCTTGCAACTACTAACCATCTGGGGCTTTCTGGAACAAACAGGACAAAAACGATGTATAAAATAGAAGGTATTGCCATGATACCCAGCATGAGCCTCCAGGACTGATCCCCATGATTGCCGATTAAAAAATTAGAAAAGTAAGCGACCAGAATACCCAAGACCAAATTAAATTGAAACAAGGCGGTTAACTGACCACGTTTTTGCTTCGGTGATATCTCAGAAATGTAAATAGGCGCTACTACCGATGAAGCGCCTACCCCCAGACCGCCAATAAATCTAAACATCATCAACATACCCGGACTACTCGCTATGGCAGATCCAAATGAACAGATTAAGAATAATGTCCCAATAAATAATAAAGTAGGTCTTCGGCCAAATCGTTCTGCAGGAATTCCTCCGAACAAAGCTCCTACAATGGTACCGTATAAACCCATTCCCACCAATTGACCTATAGAGAAATCTGATAGACCCCATAATTTTTGAATAGCCTGTTCTGCCCCCGAGATAACCGCGGTATCAAACCCAAATAAAAAACCACCCAATGAAACCGATAATGCCCAAAACCATACATTCTTCAATATATTCATACTTTTTACATTTGAGTCAAATGTAAAAATTACTAAGAATATTATTGGATGGATTTTGAAATCAGGCTATACCCATCGACTCAACTTATTGGAAAAAAGTCAAGGTAAAAATATTTAGACCATGTATATAATCGTATCGTATCGGATACTTATACACATTCAGGATCCGATGCACAATGCGGAGACCCAAGCCAAGCCCCGGAATGGATTTTGATTGTTTACCACGCATAAATGGAGTAAATAATCTTTCTTGTTCATCCAGGCTCAGACCGGCGCCATCGTTTTTAAATGTGATCAGGATGTGGTTATCTTCATTTTTAATTTCTATTTCAGCCTGTTTGTTACTGCTGTATAAATAGGCATTTCGCAAAATATTATTAAAAGCAATTTCGATCAGGGATTGGTTTGCATGGATTTCTAGAGATGATTCATTTTGGTCCATTTCATCCATGGACAGGCTTACTTTAAAATCGGGAAATTGTTTTTTGACATAACCAATCGAATTATAGATCGCTTCATCGATGCGGGATTTTTCTTTAAAATCGCGCTTTGTATTATCCAGTCGTGCCAGAATCAACAAAGATTGAATGAGTTCATTGAGTTGATGCGTGTCATCCAACGCCCGACTAAGGGTTTCTCTCTGTTCGCCGGTTGATCTTGAAATGAGGTTTTCTATTTGAGTGGACAATCTTGCCAAGGGTGTCCTCAATTCATGGGAGGCATGAGCCGTAAACTCCTTTTGCTGACGGTAAGCGTTCTCAATTCGATTCATCATAAAATTAAATTCTTCGCCGATCAGATCAATTTCATTCTTTTTGGCTTTCTCCGGAACGGATAATCTTTCTTCTAAATTGTGTTCGTTGATGTTTGAGATCTTTTTATGAAAGTAATCAATAGGCTTTAATTGTTTTTTCACCTGGTAAAATGTCATAAACCAGGTAAGGACTGTAAATAAAATATAAGCTGCCAATAATAAATACACCAGATAAGTAATATCCCGTTGCCCTACCCGATCGATTGCGGCTACGATGACATAATATTTTTTTCCTTTGTGTTCCTGGTATTCTCCATACATATCATATTCATTTTTGTGATGAAAATAACTTCCGCTTTGCTGTAATGCATCTAAATCCCGGACATCCCACAGTGGACTGGTCGTTTCATGACTACTATAGATTAAATGTCGTGTGGAGTCAAATACATACGTGCGTGCATCGTATGATTTTTCGATTGAGTTTTGTTCAAAATTTCGGAGCAGACCCTGATCCTTCTCATCGACATCTAATAATAGCTGTACCGATGTAAGGGCTTTTTCTTCAAGCCTTCGGCGAAATTCACTGTTGCGAAAATTGGAAAACAAAATAAATACCACGGAAGCAATGACACCATATAATATGGTAGCGAGGATACTGATGTTACGCGATATCCGGTTTTTAATCGTCATGCTCCATATCCTTCAGATAATATCCAAAACCGACTTTAGTATGAATCAATTTGGATTTAAAGTTTTTATCAACTTTATTTCTCAAAAAATTAATATATACTTCGATCGTATTGGGTGAAGTCTCAATATTATAATCCCACAAATGGTCTGCAATATGTTGTTTTGACAAGACTCGGCCATTGGCTTCTGCCAACATCAGGAGCAATTTAAATTCTTTGGGCGTCAGTACAATATTGACTCCATCGCGTTTGACTGATTTTTCATCCAGATTAATCGTCAAGTCTGACACTTTCACCAACGTCTGTAATGTCTGCGGTATCCCACGTCGACGGTACAATGCCTGTAACCGGGCATGCAATTCCTGCAAATGGAAGGGTTTTACAAGATAATCGTCTGCTCCTAAATTAAATGCTTCGAGTTTATCATCTATCTGGCCATACGCCGTGATCATCATAATGGGTGTTTGCCTTTCTGTTTCTCTTATTTGGCGACACACTTCGAGGCCATTGATTTTCGGCACATTGATATCCAATACAAAAATATCGTACGGCTTACTCCTGACGGCTTTAAAAAAAATCTCGCCATCAAAAGCCGTATCGCATTCCATGCCTTTTGCATCCAGAAATTCCTTGATTTCATTGGATAGTACAGGATCATCTTCGAGGATTAAGACCTTCATAACTTTTAATTGAGCCATGTTGATTCATTGAATTTAAAGATACAATAGTCTAAAAATCTTCTAAAAACCAACTTAACCTTTACTTGAAAGTACCTTTATTGATTCAATTCTTTTCTTTTATTTATTTCATCTCTGATTTTTGCAGCTCTCTCATAATCTTCTTCAGCAAGCACATCGTTGAGCATCTTGTTCAATGCCTCCAAGGAATATTGATTGAATGCACCTCCCGGTTTATCTTTACGAGCCGGAGCCGTATTGGCAGCTGTTTGTGATTTATCTTCTCCTTCTTCCAGTATCACACCGGCAGATTCTAAAATAAAATCAAACGTAAAGATCGGGCAATTCGCCCGTACAGCCATAGCGATGGCGTCGGATGTCCTGGAATCAATTTCTATTGTATCGCCATGATGAGCGCAAACCAATCTGGCATAAAAAATGCCATCTAACAGATTATTGATGACAACTTCTTTAATTTCTATGTCGAAAGTATCCAAGGTGTTTTTAAATAAATCGTGTGTCAATGGACGGTTGGGATTCATTTTTTCCATAGCCACCGCGATCGCTTGGGCTTCGAAGCTACCAATAACAATGGGCAACTTACGGCTACCATCTACTTCCCCAAGGACAACAGCATAATTGTGCGATTGGGAGATACTGTGCGAAAGAGTTACTATTTCGAGTTCAATCTTTTTCATAGATACTGATCCTGCAAAGATGAAGTTAATTTACCAAATTAGTAGTAGTAATTCTGATGCAAACAGGGATATTCGTTAGCCTTCTAATCTGTTTTTTATCAGCACCCATTCTAAGCAGAAAACTTGTCAAAGATTGGGATTATTTTGATTTGATTTTTTTGATTTCTTCCGTAAGCTTGGGTACTATATCAAACAAATCTGCACAAACACCATAGTCTGCAGCTTTGAAAAATGGAGCTTCAGGATCTTTATTAATGACGACAATGACTTTACTATTATTCACCCCTGCAAGATGTTGGATCGCACCAGAAATACCGATTGCTATATAAAGGCTCGGTTTGATGGCTATCCCGGTCTGACCAACATGTTCATAATGGGGTCGCCAATGTGCATCGGCCACCGGTCTGGAACATGCAGTGGTAGCATCCAAAGCATTTGCAAGCTCTTCTAGAATACCCCAGTTAGATGGGTCTTTGAGGCCACGACCTCCAGAAACCACCAGGTCAGCTTCGGGCAAGGGCGTTTTACCTGTAATCCTATTCACCTCCAATACTTTGATGGACGGGGATGAATCTGCATTTACCTGCGTTACGACAGCATCTCCTCCATCATTTTTAATAGGACAAGCCCCCTGCGCCAACGTAATAATAACCGGTGCATTGGATCGGAGATATGCAGTGGCTTTACCGGCAAAAGCGGATCGGGAAATGGTCATCGAATTACCTTGGATCACTGGTAAAGAATTAGCACCTATCATGCAGCCGGCGTTGAGTTTAATGCTAAGCCTGCCTGCGATGCTTTTACTACTGCTATTCTGTGGCATGATGATGATGGATGCCTGGTGTTGGCTTGCTACCTCCGAAATACAATTAGTCCACGCTTGTGAATCGGCAACCGAAATGGTGTTGGAAACCTGAATAACCTTTTGAGCTCCACATCGCCCTAAGACAGAAATTTTATCAGTTTGGCCGATGATTAATACACAATTTTCTGAAGACCATGTGGCAGCTATATGAGCTCCATAGGATATAGCTTCCAGTGCTGATTTCTTGACATCGCCATCAATTGCTTCGATGACTACTAATATATTTTGACTCATTTAATTTTATTGAATGATGAAATGATCAGAAAAGTTTTTCTTTTGCATGCAAAGTCTTTACCAACTGATCGAGTTGATCTGCAGTAAACATTACCACTCCTTTTTTAGCAGGTGGTAAGGTATATTGTACCGTTTCAGTTCGTGGGTCCAGGGTCATGCCGGGTTCTATGATCTGAAGCGGTTTAGTCTTGGCCGTCATGATCCCTTTCATATTGGGTATTCGCTGTTCTGCCATTCCCTTAGAAGCACTGATGACCGCCGGCAGATGTACCGACACTAGTTCTATACCTCCTTCGATATCCCGGTTACACTTAGCTAAATTGCCTTCAAGTTCCAATCTGGAAACAAATGAAATAAAGGGTAAGCCTAGAATTTCGGCAATCATTGGCCCTACGGTAGCGGTCTGGTAGTCAATTGTTTCTTTGCCCGTCAGGATCAGGTCATAATTTTTATCTTTTGCGTAATCGCCGATTAAACTCGCCGTGACCAATGCATTGATGGGTGCCAGATTGATTCTGACGGCATCATCCGCGCCGATGGCCAATGCTTTGCGAATCATGGCTTCATTGGTACTGGGTCCTACATGAATTACTGTAACCGTTCCCCCAGTTTGTTCTTTAATTTCCAGTGCTCGCACCAGGGCATACCATTCGTCGTATGGATTCAGAATATACTGCACTCCGTCGCCATTATATTCACTGTCATTATTTTTAAAACTGATTTTACTAGTCGTATCCGGAGTTACAGAAATGCAAACTAATATTTTCATGGGCCAAATTTAACCCAAAGTCAAGAAATCAGTTAGTTAATATGTATTCTTTGACAAGTAAATTTGCAGGATGACTCGAAAAGATCAAATCAAGTCCATGCTGGAGAAAGAACCAACCTCCTCATTTTTATTGTTTGCCCTTGCCAAAGAATATGAAAATGAAAACAATCCTGCATTGGCGATCCGTACGTATTTGGATTTACTCAATCAAAATAATCAGTACACCGGAGCGTACTACCATCTTGGTAAACAATATGAAGCCATGGGAGAAATAGGGGCCGCCGTTTCTATATTTACGAAAGGAATCGAAATCTGCAAGCAAGTACATGCCATGCATGATGCATCAGAGCTTAAAAGTGCTCTCGAAGAACTGGAAGAATTGTAATCAGGATGAGGGTATTGACTTTTTATTAAAAAAATTATTATAGATCAAAGACATCATGATGCCTATCATGCACCCCAATATCATGCCGGCCAGCACATCCCCGGGATAGTGCACGCCCACATAGACTTGTGCATACGAAATAATCAATGCCCATGGGAGAAATAGAAACCGCCAATCTCCTATAAAACCGGCTCCGGTCAAAAGGATGAAAACAGCGATGCAGGTATGGTTGGCTGCATGCGAAGAAGTAAAGCTATAACCTGTACCGCATTGTACCAAAGTACGACGGTGATCTACCAGGGATAATTCATTACAGGGTCTCAGTCGTTTTACATTTTTTTTGATGAGTTGACTGCTGCATTGATCCGAAATCGCAAATGACCATAAAATTCCAAGAGCATAGATCCAACCTCTTTTGCCAAAATTTAAAACCAGGTATGCGATCATGAATACATACAAAGGGGCCCATACATACATATTGCGCATAAACGCAAGAAATACATCCAGTAACGGGTGAGTCCATACTTGATTAATATCGTGGAATAATTTCAGATCCAACTGGGTTAATTCACTCATTATTACAAAGGTAACCAATGCATACGATTGAGAAAGATTTTACTCCTGATTACCTGATATCTTTGCTTTATGACTAAAGTTCTTGTCACCGGATCATCGGGATACATTGGCAGCCATACTGTAATAGACCTGCTGAATCATGGTTATGAAGTAATCGGAATTGATAATCAAAGCAATTCATCCATTCATGCTTATGATCGGATCGTAGAAATTACCGGCAAAACTTTTACACATTATGAAATGGATCTTACCCATCGGCAGGAACTGAGCCGGATCATGGCAAACCATCCGGACACGCGCGGTATCATTCATTTTGCCGCATATAAAAGTGTTGAAGAATCGGTAGAAAAACCCATTGAATATTATGAGAACAATATAGGTTCTTTGGTGAATCTGCTTGCTATTCAGGAAGAATACAAGATTCCTTACCATATTTTTTCATCTTCCTGTACGGTGTATGGCAATAGTGAAGTACTGCCGGTTACTGAGTCGACTCCCTGGCAAAAGGCCGAATCACCCTATGGATTTACCAAACAGATCTGTGAACAAATTTTAGAAAATATCACAACCTGTAAAACGGATTACAAAGCAGTTGCTCTGAGATACTTCAATCCGGCCGGTGCCCATCCAAGTGGCCGTCTAGGTGAGGCGGCTATTCATCAAGTTCGAAACCTGGTGCCATTAATCATGGAAACAGCCGCCGGCAAACGCGGAGTCCTGTCGGTATTCGGAAATGACTATCCTACCCGGGATGGCAGTAATATCAGAGACTTTATTCACATCATGGATCTCGCACACGCCCATACCCTTGCTCTTGAGTTTCTGGTGCAAGGCAAAAGTCAACAGGGATTGGAAATTTTTAATATCGGCTCAGGTCATGGTATAAGCGTATTGGAATCCATCCATGCTTTTGAAAACGTAAATCATACAAAACTCAACTACAAAATCGTGGATCGCAGGCCAGGTGATGTCGTTGCCATTTATGCGGATTGCAGCAAAGCTTTACAATTATTAGGTTGGAAAGTTCAATTTTCATTGGAAGACATCATGAGAGATGCATGGATATGGGAAAAAAATAAATCTGACTTTTTAGGCCAATGAAATCGTCCACCTGGTTCTTCAAAATTTGATTTACAAAATTCAATACGAATTGAAAAAAGTTAAAAACCAATCATAACATGTATACAATATCATATTGTTTTAATCAATTTCATACCAGCTGATCGAGTAAATAATTAAAAGGTATCTGATCAGGTCATGCAATGCAGCCGAAAAATCAATTTATATCTTTGAATTCATATGTTTTTGAACACCCGATCATATAATTTTTAATGAAATCAATCTTAAATCTGTGGGCTTGTATATGTATTTTCGAGTTTAATCCGTTTGGATCGTTTGCACAAGGTGATAGTTTATCTGATCATTCCTACTTTAAAATAAAATTAGAAAATGACTTTTTTTCATTGGGCAATTGGACAGACCGGTATTTTACGAATGGAATAAAATTAGAATATCAGACCCCACAGCACTGGCATGGTCTTGATGGTATGCGAAAACTGTATCCCGTATTACCCGGTAAAACCCATCAAAAGATCAAGCTCAATCTATCGTTCAACATGTCGATGTATACACCTGCGGATCTTTCTAAATCAGAAATCATTCAAGGAGATAGACCGTACGCCGGATTGGCCTATTTGGGACTGAGCGGCATTTCCAATGATTTTGAATCCGGCTCCCGCATAACCACGGAATATGATCTTGGGATGATCGGTCCAATTACTCAACAAGGTGCACTCCAAACAGCCTATCACCGTTTTGTAATCAATCATGGGTCCAGAACGGCCGTATTACCAAAAGGATGGCATCATCAGCTGGCCAATTCACTGGCAATCAATGTCAAAACAGAGTATGAAAAGATTTTGTTTTCCCCTGTCCAAAACATCGAAGCCATTGGAGGATTTGAAGTAAACTTTGGAACCATTACCAATTCGATTGGGCTCAATACAAACCTGCGCATCGGTGTATTCAATGATTATTTTTATAATTCTTCAGGATTGAAAATGAAAGAGAAATCAATACGTTCAGAAAGACTTCCGGCTTCCAGGTCATTTTATCCTAAAAACATCAATCGCAAATTTCAATTGTACTTTTACGTAAAACCCTCTTTTCGCTTTGCTTTGAACAATAGTTTATTGGAAGGAAGTTTTATCCGGTTTGGTCAAAACCCTTATGTCTTGAAAGGGGATCAGATCAATCGGTTTTATATGAATGCGGACTTTGGTTATGGCCTTGTGATGAATCGCATCGGTTTGCTTTTTCTACAATCTTTTAGATCTCCGGAATTTGTCAACGCCAAACCTACCACCTGGGGCACCTTGTATTTATTTTTCGGATTGAATTCAATGAATAAAAAGTATTGACCATATTATTTGTAGGAGTTCAAATACTTTTCGATCACGCCAATATCTTCGGGTATGTCCACGGCGTGAGATTCGAATTGAGTAATCCCGACGTGAATGGTATAACCGTTTTCCAACCATCTCAATTGCTCAAGCGATTCTGTACTTTCTAAATTGCTAACTGGCAAATCATTAATTTCCTGCAGGATATCACTCCTGTAAGCATAGATACCTACGTGCTGATAGTAGTCCTGGTCCACGACCGGGTTTCTGGGATAAGGTATCATGGATCTGCTGAAATACAGTGCTGTATTTTGTTTTGTAATCACTGCTTTCACAAGGTTGGGATTAGCCGTCAAATTTGGATCTTCTATTTTGCGTATTAATGTCGCGAGCTGGGCCCCTTCATGGGAGTGGATGACTTGTATTAAATCATCTAAAATTTGTGCGTGGATAAGGGGTTCGTCCCCCTGGATGTTGATGATCCAATCCATTCGATCAAACTGTCTGGCTACTTCCGCGCATCTGCTGGTCCCGGTCAAATGATCCTGACGTGTCATCATAACCTTTCCGCCAAAAGCCTCGGTCTCATTGGCAATCCTGATATCGTCCGTGGCTATTATGATTTCCGAAAGTTTCGTACATTCACTGCACCCCAGAAAAACCCGCTCGATCATAGTCTTACCCCCTATCTTGGCCAATGGCTTCCCCGGAAACCTCGATGACCCATATCTGGCAGGTATAATGCCTAGGATTTTCATATTATGATAATATTTAATTTGTTAATCATATTATAAATTTTTTTAATATTTTTGCGTTTAATATTAAAAGAGTTATATGTCTAATAACGTTATTTGGTTAATACTGGTTTGCGGTCTCATTTCGTTTGATGCACAATCAAGAGCTATTCCTATTACTTTACAAGATACTCTGATCGTAAATCTGGATGAAACGTTTGGTAAATATATCAATCATAAAGTAGAAGCAAAACAAACACTTTTTTCCCTCGCCAATGCATATCATGTGGATTTGTACGATGTCTATGATTACAATCCGATATTGAAATCCAGAGTTTTATTTGCCAATGATGTATTGCGTATTCCATTATCTACTGATTTACTGGTCACGGAATCAACAGATCTAAAGCCGGGTCAAAACTACAGTGAAGTCATTTATATTGTAAGACCCAAAGACAATTTATACCGTATCTCCAAAATCTATTTCAATATGTCGTTTGAGGATTTAATGCAGCGCAATAAGCTGGCGAATCCCAATGTAAAAGTCGGTCAACGGTTGTTGATCGGATGGTTTGACCCCAGTAGAAAAACTGAAGATGCCATTCCGGATTTTAAACCTCAGATTACCAAAACAGAACAAAATAAATTAGAGAAGAAATGGACGGAAGCCAATCCAACCCCTTTTACCGAAGAATATAAAGCGATTGAACCGGTTTCGATCGAATGGGCTGACCGTTATAAAAATGAAGAAAACTCCAGTGATAGAATCATCTCTGTCTCAAAACCTTTAGTAGATATCCATATTAATAAGCGCAAAGAATTATCGGATGAAAGCGCATCCGACAAAAATTTGAATAAATCGCCCATCGATAAAAAAACACATGAGACCCGCATGGATATTGTGGCGGACAATCCGAACGTCACCCGACCTATGATCAAGTCAAAA
Source organism: uncultured Saprospiraceae bacterium (assembly GCA_937867195.1). Taxonomy (GTDB): domain Bacteria; phylum Bacteroidota; class Bacteroidia; order Chitinophagales; family Saprospiraceae; genus JADJLQ01. Next base: position 14,004 of record CALMKY010000627.1, read on the forward strand.
ATTCTAAAGCGTCGTATGGTGACTCAAAATGGGGTTGCCCAGTGGTCTAAAAATGGTACCGTGACCACCGAAGATTTGTATGTATTGCATCCTTCGGCTCCGATTAATTCCGTAGTCGAATTATCAAACCCGATGACGCATCGCACCATTTATGCAAAAGTTTTATCCAATATGCCTCCTAAATTATATGCTGATGATGTGACCGTCGTCGTATCGCCGGGTGTAGCAAACTTATTGGGCGCCATCGATGGAAGATTCTATGTGAAACTCAGATTCGTAGAAGAGACAATCCAGTAACTTTGTGTTTTTACGTATGGCGGCTGAGACAACTCAATGATTTTTTATTGAATTGAAAGTTGTTTTTGTTTATAAGCGCCCTTCGTGGTTACTTACAGTTTTAAGAAAAATGAAGATCTATCAAAATATACTCGAGACGATTGGCAACACCCCTTTGATCAAACTGAATAAAGTCTGTGATGAACTTCCCTGTACTATTTTAGCTAAAGTAGAAACATTCAATCCGGGTAATTCCATCAAAGATCGAATGGCTATGAAAATGATATCCGATGCCGAAAAAGAAAGAAAACTCAATCCGGGCGGTACCATCATAGAATGCACCTCCGGCAATACCGGCATGGGTCTTGCATTGATCGCTGCTGTCAAAGGATACAAATGCATATTTACCACTACGGACAAGCAATCATCTGAAAAGATAAATTTACTTAAAGCATTCGGAGCAGAGGTCATCGTCTGCCCAACCAATGTCGAATCTACCGATCCCAGGTCATATTATTCAGTGGCAGAAAGATTATCCAAACAAATACCCAATTCGTTCTGGTGCAATCAATACGATAATTTATCGAATACAGAAGCACATTTTGAATCAACCGGTCCGGAAATCTGGGATCAAACCGATGGCACAGTAACCCATATGATCGTCGGCGTCGGAACGGGAGGTACCGTGTCCGGGACAGGACGATATCTGAAATCAAAAAATCCAAATATCAAGATCTGGGGGGTAGATACATATGGAAGTGCATTGAAAAAATATCATGAGACCGGTATACTGGATCCCAAAGAAATTTATCCGTATATCACGGAAGGAATTGGAGAAGATATCATCCCTAAAAACATAGACTTTGCGGTGATCGATCATTTTGAAAAAGTGACTGATAAAGATGCTGCCTTGGCTGCCCGAAGACTGGCGCGCGAAGAAGGTTTGCTACTAGGTTATTCAGCAGGTTCTGCATTGGCGGGATTAATTCAACTAAAAGACCGGCTTAGTAAAGAGGATGTGGTGGTCATCATATTTCATGACCACGGTTCACGATATGTAGGCAAGATCTTCAATGATGATTGGATGCGAGAGAAAGGATTTATTGATTAATTCAAATGTTCTATTGCGCCTATTCTTCCTTTTACTTTAAATAAAAGCTGCTGCAGCCCAATTAATTTATCCTGCTGTAATTTATTTTTTACAATTAAAAAGCGGCCTCTGTAGGTAAT
>CALMKY010000628.1 GCA_937867195.1 uncultured Saprospiraceae bacterium
AAATTATCAGAAAATTGTTGCACCATCGATTGATGTTGTACAGGTATTGTTTTTAAAAATGATTGAAACTTATTTTTATTAAACAAAGCAGAAGAATCCGGTTGAATTTTTAAATCTCTCAGGTTTCTGAAGGCTTTGATGACTTTGAGTCTGAAGTATACATTGACGATCAGCAGGCAAGCAAATAAAATGATGATGATGAACATCAATGTTTTTTCCATCGCACAAAAATAACACTAAGTTGATTATCGTATCAATGCGAAACTGCCACTTTTAATTTTTGATCCACCCTTGCAATTATATTTGATTCTGTAGACAAAAATTCCAGGATTCAATGGTTGGTTTTTATATATACCATCCCATCCATTTTTAGGATCATTGGTAGAAAATACACGTTCACCCCATCGATCAAAAACATCAAAAGATTGCATGGCTGTCAACACGTATGGATTACTAATTCTGAAAATATCGTTGAGGCCGTCGTTATTGGGTGTAAATGCATTGGGTACTGCTACTGCATCACAATCGAGACTGGCAGCATCCAGAACGACTACTTTAATACTGTCCTTCATTATGCAATTGCCTTGGGTAGACTGCAAGGTATAGGTAGTCGTCACAGCAGGTGATAAGGTGGTAAAGGGCTGGGCAGGGTCCTTTACACCACTTATGGGTATCCACTGAAATGTCGTGGCACAAGTAGGGAATATACGGGTGCTTACAGACGAACCTTTTAGCAATACGGTATCTTTTGTTATCATTTTATCAGTCGGTATATAAGCCGCTTTGACTTCAGTATAGGATAGCGCACGATTGTAAATCTTAATTTCATCGATAGCGCCTTTATACCGGATATCGGATACTGCCAGACAAGGACTATTGGCCAATGCCAATTTCCCTTTATTCGAAACGGTAATGACGTAATTATTGGTCTTGCTATCCTTTTCGGCACCATTGACATACAATGTAAGTTTATTACCTGCTTTGGTAAACACGATATTAAACCAGCAATAATTAGCCGGCAATGGCGCATTCAGTGATCCGACATTGTCTACTTTTCCAACGTACTCCACTGCGATTGCATTTTGGTCTGCAATATATTTGATGGCAAAAAAACTATCAATACCACATTTTGTCCTTTTTGAGAAAATGTCCACATTCCCGGTTGCTTTCTCAGGCTTAAAATAAAAGCTAATCGAAAAATCACCGGATAAATAATTATTCAAAATAGTACTATCCCATTCTGCATAATTCAAGCCTCCATTGAACTCCAGCGATTTGCCTACAATACCACAACTGCATTTTAAATTGCCTACACTGGAAGCTTTTACCCTTCCCTGTGATTCGTTTACATTGCATGAATCCAATGAAAAATAGTCTACCAATCCGTTGTTTTGGCTAAATAAAGACTGGGTGTACAACAACCCGAACAGCAACATCAAAAATTTAGCCTTCACTCAAAATAAATATATCTAAAATAAAACGCAAAAGTATTGATTTTATTGAAAGAAATAAGCCTGGTTAAAATCCCCGGCTTCGCAGGATAGGTGCTTGTCTAAAAAATGTAAATGAACTAAAAAGATGCAATTACTTTTGCACCACAAATAATGAAAGGTAAAGAAGATCAGGAAATGTCGTTTTTGGACCACCTGGAAGAACTAAGGTGGCATATCGTCAGAGCGTTAGCCGCTGTGATTGTATCTACGATTGTTGTTTTTTTATGTAAAAATTTTGTTTGGGATACGATCATTCTTGGCCCTACTAAAAAGAATTTTTTTACGTATCGTATATTTTGTGAAATGTCACAATCACTCTGTTTTGGTCCAAAAGATACCCGCATGTTTACCCGCGATTTTGGTGAACAATTTATGATGCATATGGTATCTTCTTTTTGGATCGGAGTCATCGTGGCATTTCCTTATATCCTGTGGGAAGCCTGGCGGTTTATTAAGCCTGGTTTGTATGAAAAAGAACAGAAAGCCATCCGTGGAGTTGTCTTTATTTGTTCCGCTTTATTTTTTTTAGGGGTATTATTCGGTTATTATGTGGTGACCCCCTTCGGAATATCATTTTTATCGAACTATACCATTTCTGACTCGATTGAAAGCACTGTGTCATTAGAATCTTATATAGATAACCTGACCATGTTTGTTTTGCCGGTAGGCCTTGTATTTGAGTTGCCTATGATTGTTTATTTCCTGGCTAAAGTGGGAATCTTGTCAGGTGATTTCATGAAGAAATTCAGACGGCATGCCATTGTGGTCATTGTCATGGTAGCTGCCGTGGTAACTCCCCCGGATGTCGTGTCATGTATCCTGGTCAGCTTGCCGCTGGTATTGTTATATGAAGTCAGCATCTTTGTTGC
>CALMKY010000629.1 GCA_937867195.1 uncultured Saprospiraceae bacterium
CTGCTGCATTTTGCGGTATTGTGGGATTTAAGCCAAGCTATGGTCGTATATCAAGACATGGGTTGATTGCATACGGATCATCCTTTGATCAGGCAGGTTTTTTAAGCCAGTCGGTGAGCGATGCAGCCTTGTTACTCAATATCACGCAAGGCATCGATGCATACGATGCAAGTATGAATCCGGATGTCTTACCAGAAATCAACTTATCTACGGACAAACCATCTTCTATAGCCTATCTCGATATTGAACATTTTAAAGATGCCGTCGATCCCGTTATCTACACTAATTATTATGAAACCGTTGAATCCTGGAAACAAAAAGGATATCTTCTACATTCAGTAAAATTGGATTGGCTTGATTATGTAATTCCTGCTTATTATGTGATGACGACCGCAGAAGCATCTTCCAATTTATCCCGCTTCGATGGTATTCGTTATGGTCACCGAAACACTGAAGCAAAAACAATCGATCAGGTATATAAAAAATCACGGACTGAAGGGTTTGGCAAAGAAGTAAAGCGCAGGATTTTACTGGGTACCTATGTCCTCAGTGCAGGATTTTATGATGCATATTACACCAAAGCTCAAAAAGTAAGACGTCTGGTAAAGAATCATCTCGATCGATTATTTAAAGATCACGAAGCATTGATATTACCCATTTCCCCGGTGATGCCATGGAAGATAGGCACTAAAATGGACGATCCGGTTTCAGTGTATTTAGCAGATATTTTTACTGTGATGGCCAACGTAGCGGGTATACCAGGCGTTTCTATACCAAGTGGTCGAGATGAAAACGGTTTGCCGATAGGAATCCAGATTGTGAGTCGGGCTTGGAATGAGCAGACTTTGCTTTCGTTGGCAGACCAGCTTTCACATTAAGCAAATGGATCATTTTACATTTATATGAAAGCAACACTTACTCTATTATTTTATCTTTTTACCTATTCCATTTCAGCCCAATCTATTTTATTTGTTCCTGGTCAATCTGGCTGGGTATTTGAAGGAAATTATTCGAAGCCTCTTTCAAATGCATTATATGCGGCTCCGAAATTTGGAGTGGGTTCAAACTATATATTCAATGGAAGAGCATCCATTGGATTTTCGTTTAGTACAGAAATATTTAATAATCCATCTCAATCTTTTATTCCTAACTTTTTTCCCGTGGTGGGTGATCGAACTTCATTTCTATTGAGAAAAAAAATCATTGAACCTACGATATCCTATTTATTAATTCGTCAGGATGCTGAAAACACGATTCTTTCTTTTTCGTTAGATGCATCCTATCAATACATTAACCATAAATATGCTTACGATATTCATGGTGTCCATACCTCTATCGGTTGCTTTGGAGCGTCTGTTTACAGGAAATTCCCCTTGGGATCTAGGTTATTTTTAATTCCATTTTTTAGTACTTCATTTGGACTTGCAAATTTTAAGCAAAATGAATTACATTTTTACAGTAAATACAAACTCGTTCATTATGAACTAGGGGCATTGTATAAAACAAATTATTGGTTTATCAAACCATCTGTAAATTTATTGTCCGAATACAAGTACGGAGCAGATGACCACTTTTCTATTTCGATCACCGGTGGATTTTATTTTTCAAGTAAAAGAAAATGGATACATCAACCCTTCAAACAGATCATTTAAGCAAAAAACTATCCCAGCCGCTTCCGGGCAAATTGGCTCATCAAAATATGTGGGTACCAGGCCGGGGAGACTATCCCACTGTACCGACGGATGCAAAAAAGGCCGCTGTTTTGATTTTCATTTATCCAAGACTTGATAAGACCTTTATTTCATTTATTAAAAGAGTCCAACATCCGGGTGACCGGCATGGAGGACAAATAAGTTTCCCCGGTGGAAAAGTAGAACATACAGATGATTTTCCAATTCAAACTGCCTTGCGCGAAGCCAATGAAGAAATAGGGGTTCCACTTACCGTCGAAGTACTAGGGAAATTGTCTCCCCTTTATATTCCGGTCTCAGGATTTATCGTTCATCCTGTGATCGCATTTCATCACGAATCAATCCCGTTTCATATGCATCCCGATGAGGTCGATGAAATCCTGGAGATCGAGGTGGATCATTTATTTCATGCAGATTCCAAATCCAGGACCGATGTTTATACCCCATCTGGTGTCATCATCCAGGATGTGCCTTGTTATATAGTGAATGGCACGATGATCTGGGGAGCTACCGCAATGATCCTGGCTGAATTGGAATATTTATGGAAGAGCTGAATTAGATTCGTACATTGCGGTCAATACCTATCAATGAATCGAATTCCGGTATTATTCGTCTTAATAATCCTTATCCAATGTAAACTTGATTCGGTGTCAGATTCAGGTGATTCCACACTATTTACCTTACTTCCCGCATCACAAACGAATGTAAAATTTGCTAACAATCTCCACTATACGGAGGATTTTAATCCTTATACCTACCGCAATTTTTATAATGGTGGTGGTGTCGGCATGGGTGATATCAATAACGACGGAATGCTCGATCTGTTTTTTTGCGGCAACCAGGTGGACAGTAAATTGTATCTGAATAAAGGAAACTTTCAATTTGAAGACATTACGGATAAGTCAGGCGTTGCTTGTCATGGAGTTTGGGCAAGCGGAGTGGCTTTTGTGGATCTGAATGGTGATGGCCTGCAAGATATTTATATATGTAAATCCGGCAAGCCCGGGGGGGATCACCGCAATAATGAATTGTTCATCAATCAAGGAAATCTCGTATTTAAAGAGCAATCCCATGAATATGGCTTAGACAATATAGGATTGTCGACACATGCAGCGTTCTTTGATTATGATCGAGATGGTGACCTGGATTGTTACTTGTTGAATAACTCGATCCGAACGGTAGGTGCCTATGATTTACGCAAAGATCAACGGGAAATACCCGATACCCTGGGTGGTAATAAATTGCTTCGAAATGATCATGGACATTTCACGAATGTAAGTCAACAGGCAGGCATCTATTCCAGTTCGATTGGTTTTGGGCTGGGTGTGAGTGTAGCGGACCTCAATGGCGACACCTGGCCGGATCTATACATAAGCAATGATTTTTTTGAACGTGATTATTTATACATCAATCAAAAAGATGGAACTTTTAAAGAATCATTGACAACCTCGATGCCTGAGATCAGCCTCAACAGCATGGGTGCAGACATAGCCGATATAAACAATG
>CALMKY010000630.1 GCA_937867195.1 uncultured Saprospiraceae bacterium
AAAGGAGAAGGATTGGGTTGACCGTACAGGCGCTCGGTGTTGGTTTCGTTTTCGGTAAACAGGGTTCGCACCGGGTTGTCGAAATACAAATGATATTCTCCGGATTCATAGTCGATCAGCTTCACTTCACCGCCGGTGCCGGCGGCTGTACCCACTTCCGACCGCAGGTACATCAGCGGCTTTTGGGAGGCGAGGCCAAAACTCCAGCGATTCCGGAACCAGGTTGTGGGCAGCAGCGCGATAAAGGCCGGATCCTTGGCCCGGTTATGAACCGTAATACGGATCAGGAGGTCTTCGGGGCTTTGTTTGGCGTATTCGGTGACCACATCGAAGTATTTCCCATCGGCAAACACGCCCGTGTCTTCCAGTTCATATTCCGGTTCGTCTTTGGAGCGCCTCCGGTTGGTTTCCACCAGGTCGGCATAGGGAAACGCTGCCTGCGGGTACTTATACAAATGCTTCATGTAGGAATGCGTTGGCGTATTATCCAGGTAATAGTAAAGTTCTTTAACATCTTCGCCATGATTTCCTTCATTACCTGTTAATCCAAAAAGGCGTTCTTTCAAAATAGGATCTTTTCCATTCCACATAGCTAAGGCAAAACAGATATATTGACTATCGTCGCTGATACCGGCTATTCCATCCTCACCCCATCGATATACACGCGACCGTGCATGATCATGTGGAAAATAATCCCAGGCATTTCCGAATTCTGAATAATCTTCTCTGACAGTGCCCCATTGTCTCTCGGAAAGATAGGGTCCCCACCGATGCCAATTGTTTTGACCTGTATATACTTCCTCCAAACGTATTGATTCCTGGTTTTTCATGATTGTACTTTTACACAAAAGTATTCTCACCATCCAGGTTTGACACGTTACATATGTTACATTTTGATAATTAGGTAAGAATTAATTTATCATCAAGATTTTTTTAAGGAAAAATCCCGATTTGTAACCTCAGTAATAATTTTTAATATCTTCTACAGTCAACTTTGTCTGCATAAAACACAAATCATCATGAAAGGAACAGAAGGTACTTTATTGATCACAGAACAGATTTCTGAACTACTCGATCAGCTCAATCAGAATATATACACCCAGCCACTTCAAGTATTTCATCAAGGCACGATCGGAGAGCACATTCGTCACATTCTTGAGTTTTATATATGCCTCATCGAAGAGGCTGCGTGTACCAAAGTAGATTACAGTACCCGAAGGCGCAATCTTGCTTTATCGCAAGAAATTCATCATGCCAGGACAGCTATCCAATATATAGAAGATACCATCCCGGATTTATACGAACATCAAAACCTGCAAATCGTAAATGAATATGGCGAAGAATCTCCCTGTCTTAAAGATGAATGCTTCTCAAGCATCGGCAGGGAATTACAATATGCTTTTGACCATGCCATCCATCATCTGGCGATCGTGCGGATTGGCATCGAATCCAATTGGCCCACGGTGCAAGTAAATCCTCAGTTGGGCATTGCCCCATCGACCCTTCAATATCATAATAAAAAAAAGAAAAACTCTAAAGCACCCGTCTACCAACTGTACTAACCAATTTTAACCCGTCATGATATTACACCATCAGAATATGAATATAAATGACCTGATATCAAAAGAGTGGATCATTACCAATGGTCTCGGCTCTTATGCTTCATCCAGTATTATAGGTCTCAATACCCGTCGTTATCACGGATTATTAGTCAATGCCTATAATCCTCCTACGGAAAGGAAAGTAATATTGAGCAGCATCGACGAAAAAATAATGATCGGTCCGGATCAGGCTATAGACCTATCCTCGAATCAGTATCCCGGAACGATCTATCCGGAAGGATATAAATCCTTTAAGTTTTTTGAGCGCCGTCCTTACCCGATGTTTAAATACGAAGCATTCGATTATCATGTACTCAAATCGGTCTTTATGGTACCCGGCTCCAACACCACCATTGTGGAATATATGAACAGCGGGGATACCAGTTACAAATTAAAGTTAACTCCCAAATGGGTCTATCGTGATTATCATAGTTTGTTTAGCCAAAATGGTTATACTGATTTTTATATCGAAAGAGCTGAAAACCATTTTGTGATATATCCTCACTACGGTACTGCTCCGGTCTATTTTTGTATTTCGGACGGAGAATACAAAGAAAGCCGTGAATGGTATAAATCGATTGAGTATATCAGAGAAATAGAGAGAGGGCTTGATTTCAGAGAAGATGTCTACTCGATATTTAATATTGAGACGGTGCTGGCGGCAGGTCAAAGCGTATATCTTATGTTTTCTACTGAGAACAATATGGTATACCAAAATCCTGAAAAAATCAAACAAGATATTCTCCTCAACAGCCATGATTATTCATCGGAACTTTTACTGGATTTGGTATCGACGGGTAATCAATTTATAGTAAAACGTGCCAGCACAGATTCATATTCACTCATTGCAGGTTATCATTGGTTTACAGACTGGGGCAGAGATACGATGATCGCCATGCGAGGACTTACTATTGAGACGGGCCGTCAGGAAATTTCTAAATCCATCCTTAAAACATTTATTCAGCACCTCGACCAAGGCATGTTACCGAATCGATTTCCTGACCATGGTGAGTCAGTCGAATACAATACCATCGATGCCACACTCTGGCTTTTTGTTACGCTGCATGAATATTATCAAAAATTCAATGACCCCGAGTTTATTAAAGAATGCTTGCCTGCACTAAAAGAGATTATTCAATGGCATGTACAGGGTACACGATACCAAATCAAGGTTCACGAAGTTCTGGGCTTCCTGGGTGGAGGTGAACCGGGAGTGCAGCTTACCTGGATGGATGCCAAAGTGAACGATGTCGTGATTACTCCCCGTACAGGATACCCGGTGGAAATACAAGCACTCTGGTACAATGCATTGAATATTTATAAATTGTTTTGTCAGATTTTTGAATTCAATTTTGATTATCAATCCATTCTGCTTAACATCGAAACAAATTTTTTAAGGTTATATTGGAACCACGATCAAGGATATCTGTCTGATTGCTTGTCATATGATTTAACACCGGATCTTTCTTTCAGGCCTAATCAATTATACTGTGCAAGTCTTCCGTTTAAATTGATGGATGCTAGTAAGACCCGGCGTATGTTCAGTACATTGCGTAAAAAATTATGGACACCGTATGGATTGCGTACATTGAGCACAGACCATCCTGACTTCAAAGCTACCTATGGCGGAAATCCCTGGCAACGCGATAGTGCCTATCATCAGGGGACCGTATGGCCATTTTTATTGAGCGAGTATTATAAAGTCTTTTTGAATTTGGAAGAAAATTCTCCGGAAATTATTAAGCAAATCGAAAACGAAATCCTTCCGATGAAAGAACATTTTTACAAACACGATTGCATCCTGGGCATTTCTGAAATTTTTGACGGGGAAAAACCATCTGCCGGTAAAGGTACCATTCATCAAGCCTGGTCCGTCGGTGCCATGATCCAGATCGTATCCTGGATTGAAGAGATAAAAGAAAAAACTTCTGAAAAATCCCTGAAAAATTTTGTTAACCATTAGAATCATTCATAATTGAATACTAAAAATCATGAACGTTATTTTTATTATCTTATTTACTTCATTAACTTCCTTGATCGCGAAGAGTTCATCAGGAGTCAAACCCACGGATGATCCGTCTTTACGCATCAAACATTTTAGACTCTCCCCCTTGCATCTTGCACTGGATGGCTATGACCCGGTATCGTATTTTCAATCCGGTCCGGTCAAAGGTAAGTCATCCATCACGTATGATTATAAAGGAATACGGTATCATTTTGCCAATGATGTTAATAAAAATGAATTTATTACAAAACCCGATCTGTACGAACCCGCCTGGGGCGGATGGTGTGGTCACGCCATGGCGGTGAGAGGAGAAAAAGTGGAAATCAATCCACTTTGTTACAAAATTATCAATAACAGAAATGTATTGTTCTATAAAACGTTTTGGGCTAATGCATTGACCAATTGGGAAAATGAAATAAAGAAGACTCCGGAAAATGAATTGATGAAAAAAGGAGACCAATTCTGGTCCGGCATCCTCAATCAATAAGGTTTACATCCCATGAATTTAAAGAAATCTGCTAGCGACTTCACTCTGTACTATCATCTCAATAGAAAAAGCCTATGGATCGAAGCATGGGCGCTGGGCACTTTCATGATTTCAGCGGCCTTGTGCACCATCGCCTTAGATCGATGGTTACCGTTGCAGTTCATCTCATATCAGCGACTATTCACAGGAATGGCCATGGGATTGACTGCCATCGGTATTATTTATTCTCCGTGGGGAAAATTTAATGGCGTTCAAATGAACCCGGCTTTTACACTTACGATGCTCTGGCTGGATAAAATAGAAAAACATACAGCGATTTTATTTGTCGTCTTTCAATTTATTGGAGGGGCTATTGCTCTCACGTTGGTCAATCTGTGGTTGCATCCTGATTTGAGTAAAGCTCATGTCAATTATGTAATGACCATCCCACAAAACCAGCATTGGTTGTCCGCCTTTATCGCAGAAGTCATCATTTCATTTTTATTATTTATAATGGTTTTATATTCCA
>CALMKY010000631.1 GCA_937867195.1 uncultured Saprospiraceae bacterium
GCCTAAGCATCCGCCTAATACGATATGTGTGAGCGAGTCCAAAAAATAAGTTTTTTGAGAAAACAATGATACGACGATTGGCTGGATTCATATTTGATTAAAAATTACGAAAAGCCAGGGTTGCAGAAGGTAAATTGACGACCCTTGTGGATATGCTGCAGAAATTGCATTATTCCATTCTGAAAACCGCCTAGATTCTTTACTCTCATCTTTTTATGAGTCAAATGCACTATTTACAATTTCAATTCTTAGTTTAGCTCACTGATTCCCAAAATTTAAGTCCATATGACATTAGATCAAGACTCCAACGTACCCCGCTCAGTATACATTTTCTTTATCATTATCTTTATATTGGTTACTCCCGTATCGATTGGATTGTTGATATGGCCCCATACCTTCGGCCCATCTTTTTTCTGGGCTTTGAAGCCATTCAATACCCGCTTTCTCGGATTTTTATATACTGCGGAAATGGCGGTTGTTTTCATCATGACGTATTACCGTACTTGGAGTCCTGCTCGATTTGCTATGTGGTCTGCCTGGATTTTTACAGGTTGGGCTACTTTGATTACAACGATCCTGTTTAATCAGGTCGTATTTACCAAAACCTGGAGAGTGGTGCTTTGGTTTTTTTTGTATTTGGGGTCTTTCTTAATCATCAGTTATTTATTTACCAAGACAAAAGCCTATAAAATACTTCAAACTGTATCATTGAATTTATTGTCCAGGTTTCTGCTGATCTTTCACACATTGATATTATCCTTTCATGCAATTGGATTGATAATATCCCCGGCTAGCTTTTCTTCTGATTTTTGGCCCTTGTCGTTGGATGTATTCTCAGGAAGATTTTATGCAGGCATATTCTTATTGTCGTTATATGGCAATTATATTGTATACAAAGGTGCTCATTGGAAAGAGATGCTTACCTATGGGGTGATATTGATTGTATTCAGCTTTGGAGTGGTCCTTGGATTGATTCTGGTAGACCATGAAGTACATAAAATCAACTGGTCGGGATTCAATACCTGGTTTTGGATGATTTCGTCCTTCATAAGTGGTCTGATGGGTATTTACTGGATTCGATATTCAAAGCATTTTCGTATTCCGATCAATTCAAACCTGGCTCGGTAAAAAGGTTAATTACACAGTTGCTTAAATTGATTTAGTGCATAAACATTGGTAATTGCACTATTTTAGCATACATTATCATGGATTGTTCCATTAATAAATTTTTCTATTAAAATTATCCCTGCTTTCGATTAAGAAACTTATTTTGTAATTAATTTTTATAGTAGTACTAATTTAACTGGTTGATGAATTTTATGGATGGTCATTGTTTTAAGTTATGGTTTAGTTTCCTAGCTATAATGGCAATCTCTGATCGTTCGATTTCTCAGATCGATCCTCTTGCAACAAAAGAAACCAAAGCATTGTACCAACACCTATTTAAATTACGTGCCAAGGGTGTCCTGTTTGGGCATCAGGATGCGATGGCCTATGGGCTGAATGCTGATAAATCCAGATGGATCGGTGGGAATAATACATCGGATGTCAAAACCATCACCGGCGAACATCCTGCCATAATTGGTCAGGATCTTGGTCATTTAGAATTGGATCATACTGTCAATCTGGATTCAGTTCCCTTCCAGCACATCCGCGAAATTGCCATTCAGACCTACCTCAATGGTGGTATCAATACGATTTCTTGGCATCTTAATAATCCATTGGATCTGAATAAAACAGCTTGGGATAAAATGGATTCAACCATTGCTAAATTATTGATTGAAAAAAAACAGTGGCAACACTATGAACAATTGCTGGATAAACTATCCTCTTTTTTTAAAAGCATAAAAGCTCCGAATGGTAAAATGGTGCCCATCATTTTCAGGCCATATCACGAGCATACAGGCTCGTGGTTTTGGTGGGGAGCAGGTCATTGTACAACAGATCAATACAAATTATTTTGGCAAAAAACAGTGGATTACCTGGTTAAGAAAAAAAATGTACATAATTTATTATTCGCATACTCGACAGATAATTTTCGCAGCGAGGCGCATTATCTCGAACGCTATCCCGGTGACCAATATGTAGACTTATTTGGTTTTGATACATATCATCGCAATGCTCCGGTATCCGATTCAAATTTTATAGCCAACGCTAAGCGCATGGTGGGAACCATTAAAAAACTAGGCGAAGAAAGACATAAACTCTATGCAATAACCGAGACCGGTCTTGAAAGGGTAAGTGAACCCGATTGGTGGACCAGGGTCTTGTATCCGATCATTCAAAACACGGGCCTGAGTTATGTACTCGTATGGCGCAATGGCAGACCCGATCATTATTATGCTCCTTATCCAGGATCTGACAGTGAAGCTGATTTTAAAAAATTTTTTAATCTGCCGGGTACACTATTCGAAAAAGAACTGAAGCATTTATACGAAAAATAATCATACTCTTTATACTACAATACCTAGACTCATGAACTTTACTGAAAGACTTGACTTACTAAGGAAACAAAAAGAAAAAATACTTAGTCAAAAAAACGAAACCCTAACTCCAGGCAATGGAATCTATGAAAAATATAAATATCCCATCCTAACTTCTGACCACGTTCCTCTCCATTGGGAATACGATCTAAACGAAAGCAGTAACCCTTACTTAATGAAACGATTTCCAATCAATGCCACGTTTAACTCAGGTGCTATGAAATGGAATGGCAAATACATACTCATGGTGAGGGTAGAAGGTGCCGATCGCAAATCATTTTTTGCTGTGGCTGAAAGTCCTAATGGTATTGATCAATTTACATTTTGGGATCGTCCGGTAACCATGCCTGAGACCCCTGATCCTGATACGAATGTGTATGATATGCGCCTTACCCTTCATGAAGATGGATGGATCTATGGTATATTTTGCACCGAACGCAAAGACTCAACTGCCGGTAAGGGGGATGAATCGTCTGCCATTGCACAGGCAGGAATTGCCCGCACGAAAGATTTAATTCATTGGGAAAGGCTTCCTGATTTGCAAACACCTTCTCCTCAACAACGGAATGTAGTATTGCATCCCGAATACGTCGATGGAAAATATTTTCTCTATACCCGTCCTCAGGATGGTTTTATAGATGCAGGTACCGGTGGAGGTATTGGCTATGGATTCAGTGATTCTATGAATCCAGCCATTGTGGAAAAAGAATACATTCTCGATGAAAAAAAATACCATACGATCTATGAAATAAAAAATGGTCAGGGTCCTGCACCCATCAAAACTGCAAAGGGATGGTTACACCTGGCACATGGGGTCCGGAATACCGCAGCAGGACTCCGATATGTATTGTATCTGTTATTAACCGATTTGAACGAACCCAACAAAGTATTGGCCAAACCTGGTGGTTATTTTATAGCACCTGAAGGTGATGAATGTGTCGGAGATGTAAGTAATGTAACCTTCAGCAATGGTTGGATCTCCGATGAGGATGGTAAAGTATTTATCTATTATGGTGCGTCGGATACCCGGATGAATGTAGCAACCAGCACGATCGACCGGTTACTGGATTATGTGATGAATACGGCACCCGATGGATTGAGATCATCCGCCTCGGTAGAAACATTGAATAAAATTATCAATGGAAATAAGGGGAAATATTGACTAAATTGAAATTTAGAATTGATTGAAAAATAAATTTCACTTTGATCATATCAGACTTTAAATCGGAAATTTCTGACGAATTTAATCGTATACTTTCCTGGTGGCGAACTCATGCCATTGATCATAACGGCGGTTTTTACGGTGAAATCAATCAGGGAAACCAGGTAATTCCAGACGCCGATAAAGGAGGAGTACTGAATGCTCGAATCCTTTGGACGTTCAGTGCCGCATACCCGATCACTCAGAATCCTGAGGATTTAAAGATTGCATACAGAGCTTACGAATACATCCGCGATCATTTTATCGATCCTGAATATGGCGGATCTTATTGGGCTGTAGCGGCCGATGGTCGTGTCAGCCAAAACCGGAAACAAATCTATGCGATTGCATTTACTATCTATGGTTTATCAGAATATTATAAAATTACAAACGACGGGCATGCATTACAATTAGCTATCGATCTTTATGATGCAATAGAAAAATACAGTTTTGATAAAACAAACAATGGTTATTTCGAAGCGTTTACAAGGGATTGGAAATTGCTCGAGGATCTAAGATTAAGTGAGAAAGACCGGAATGATCCAAAGACGATGAATACCCACTTGCATATCATCGAAGCATATGCCAATCTCTATACCGTGTGGAAAGACCCAAAACTAAAACACTCAATTCAAAACCTGCTGGTCCTATTTGCAAAGCATATCATTGATTCTAATGGAAATCTAATTTTATTTTTTGATAAGGATTGGAATCGTACCTCCAAAGCTGTTTCCTATGGTCACAATATAGAAGCTTCCTGGCTTTTACAAGAATGTGCGGAAGTGCTGGATGATCCCGATGCAATCCATTACTGGAAAGAAAAAGCGGTAACACTCGCCGAAAGTACATTATACGGCATGCAATCGGACGGCAGCCTTATCCACGAATACGATCCAGAGCATCATCATACTCAAACCAATAGGGAATGGTGGGTAAGCGCCGAGGGCATGGTAGGCTATCTTAATGCATATCAAATCACGGGAGATAAACGATATTTTAAATATTCTTTTTATCTCTGGCAATTCATTAAACAACACCTATTGGATATCGATCGCGGCGAATGGTATTGGGGCGTCCATGAAGACTACTCCCTTAGAAAGGATTATAAAATGGGTTTTTGGAAATGCCCCTATCACAATACCAGGGCATGCATTGAGGTTATAAAAAGATTATAATCAGGTGGCCCTGCAGCACCTTGTTTGCAATATAGGCTCACCTAAACTTCGCATTCAATTTATAGGGATCATAGGTACCCTGCATGATCAGTTTCCCTTTGAGAATAGATTGGTCATTTATATTACCGTTCTCTAACAACTTTGAATCGCTGTTAAGATTATAAACCAATAGATCATCATCACCGATCATTCCAAAACCATGATCGAAAGTATAAAAAACGTCGTGCGCATTCGTATCATCCAGTAAGTTTCTCGAAAATTTATATTCACTTGCATCTATCTTCAATGAAACCAGCAAGGTATTGGCAAGATCCGTTTGAGATCCTACCCGATCCATTTTCCTGCCTTTTAAACTATCCACTAAAACGTCCCCAAAGACCATGAGTGGTATATGAAATCTACCCGGTTCATAATTATTTTTATAATTTTTTGGCCATCCGTTACCATGATCTGCCGTCAGGACAAACAAAGTATTCTTATACCAGGGTTTTGATTTGGATTCATTGATAAACTTTCCCAGGCTATGATCTGTATAATACACCGTATTGCGGTATAAATCAGCTTCCGAATTAGATTTGATTTTGGGCTCCATGGGTATATCGTATGGCTCGTGTGTAGATAAGGTCAATAAGGTACTAAAAAAAGGTTGTGGTGATTGATCGTAATCCTTAGCCGCTTTGTCGAGTACATGGTGATCCGGTACCCCCCATTTTTTGCCTCGATATTCTGAAGGAAAATCCTTTTCGTCCACAATGTGATCAAACCCGGTTTGTAACAAATAGGATTTAATATTGGCAAATTCAGACTCACCTCCATAGTAAAATGAAGAAGTATAACCTCTTGTTTTGATTGATTTACTGATGGATGGGAGAAACTTAGTTTTATCCGGATATTGCACGATGGATCCAACAGGCTGTGTCGGGCACCCATTCAGGATAGCAGGCAATCCTTTATACGTGCGATCGCCATTTGCATAAAAACGAGTAAAGATGATGCTTTCACCCACCAGACTATCCAGGGTCGGAGTCAATCCCGATTCACCACCGAATGCAGAAATTACATCAGCAGTAAATCCCTCCAGCACCAGGATTACAATATTGGGTTTATCAATTTTAACCAGATGGGTTGAGTCTTTCGTCCGGGGATAAAACTGTTGCAATGCTTCCTGTACCTCATCTTCCCTTCCCATATGATAAGGGTTTTTATTTCCGCGATGATTGATGATTACATACATTAAATTCCACGCACTATTTAAAGCTGTATGATTATAGATTTCTTCACCAGAGTAAAATGCAGCACTTTGATTGATGGGCTCCAGTTGAGTACCACCTCTGATTCCTAAAATGGATAGGGTGATTAAAATTAAAAACACCATGGACGCTACCAATTTTTGTTTCACACCGGATGCGTTAGGGTCTTTCATCGAAACGAATAAATATTTACATATTCTCCAAAGCAGGAAAAAAGTAATGATCCCGATCCACGAATAAAGAAATACATGATCCTGCGAACCGATACTTGCCATCACTTCTCCGGGATATTTAGCAAAGGAGAGGGCCATCAGATTAAATTTAACTGACCAATGTTTGTACACGATCGCATCCACGATCGAGATGATGATCAGGACGACCAGGGCGATCAATGAGCGCCGGACGGTGTATTTCCACATGCGGGCCTCTTGGGGAGGAGTGACGAGTGACGAGTGATGAGGAGTGAGGAGAGTGGAGAGAAGAGAGAAGAGAGACCTCACCCCGCCGCCTGCGGGCGGCACCCCTCTCCCGCGAGGAGAGGGGAAGATTCTACCGAATCCCTGTGGCAGCGTG
>CALMKY010000632.1 GCA_937867195.1 uncultured Saprospiraceae bacterium
CGCTAATAATAGTATAATGATAACTGACATAATATTATTTTTTAGTTTTGATTAAAAAAAAAGACTGCAGATTCATTTATTGCTTCTTTAACTTTCATATGCATGAATGCCACAAGGATATTGTATTATCCTAATCAATAAATTATTTTCTCTGCAGTCTTTGCACATAGGCTTTACTGAATGGTTTTATTTTTTCTTAGCCATCGCTTTTGATTTGTAAATCATGACAGCACATCCTGCATGACGCATCACGGATTCTGCTACGCTGCCCATGAGTACCCGGTTCATCCCGCGGCGTCCATGTGAACCCAATATGATCAGGTCTGACTTAATTTCTTTGGCTATGTCTACAATGGCCGTTGCTGCATCCATTTTATCACTGATGATATACTTAACTTCCAGGAAAGGATGTGATTTTTGAAGTAATTGAACCAGGCCTTTCATTTTTGCTTCAATTTCCTTTTTGGTCTGTACGAAGTAATCATCCAATACTACATTGGACATCCCGGTTAAAGTCCAATCATAAAAATTAGGACGAGGTAATACATAAATAAGATTCAATAGGGATGCATTTTTTTCAGCCAATTGGACGGCCATTTCCAGTGCCTCATCGGAGATCTCTGAAAAATCCACCGGACACAGTATTTTTTTGATCCTATTCATAATTATTTGGGTTTTGATTATAGTACAAATCTGGCATGACAGCGATCAGGAAAGAATGATTGAAAAAAGCCAAAAGGGTGAATACAATCAATCTGGAGCATGATCACCGTCAGGTTGAAAATCAGTTGATTAAAAAAAGGGCAGAAATTAGGAATGCCTAATAAGGATAATTATTTAAATTGTTCAATACATATCCTTTCGCTTTCAGATCAAAAATCAATTTTTTCAAAACGGACCTCCCTTTACGATAGTCCATCATCACATCATGAGCTAATAGAATTAAATGATGGGGTCTTACGGTCTTGTTTAATTTAAAATAAATTTCAATGCTATTGACTAATTGATCTGCATTTTGAATTGGTTTACCGTTTTTCGGATTATTTTCCCATTCGAGGTCCCATCCGTACACTTTAAAGCCATCATGATACAATGAATCTGCCACAGCTACCCCACTGTGTGTATCAAATCGTAATGTATCCGATAACCTCCAGATGTTGCGGGCAGGCAGCCGGCAAATTTTATTATGATTATTGAGAAAGACCTGATTTTTAATAAAATCCCTGAAAGCGATATGGGGATCACTGTAAAAAGAAATGTAGCGATCGTTTGCGTGCACAAAAGAATGATTGCCGATCAATATATATGGATTATTTCTATAATCCAGGTACGGCCTTTTATTTTTCAAAACATGTTTTCCAATTATAAAGACAGTGATATCCGTTTTGGTTGATCTTGCGATTTCACTTATGGATTTACTTCCGTCTCTAGGGCCATCATCAAAGGTCAGGTATACATGGCAAGCCGAATCAATTACACTGTCTTTCGATTCAGACGAAGTCAATGGAAACAAAAATGTAAACACGACGAAGATCGACACCATTACAAATTACTTTTTTTGAGCCTTTCAAGACGATCCATGTAAATCAATACTTCTTCGTCACTCACTTGATTAAAATCTATATAAAACTCACCCACACCATGAAACTCACTTGGAATCAATAACGAATGAATTTCATCAGCCGATTGAGATACTGCATGATATGCTTGTTCCGAAGCAACCGGTACA
>CALMKY010000633.1 GCA_937867195.1 uncultured Saprospiraceae bacterium
AAACGGCCAATACACTGACTCAACGCATCCATGGTAATTATAATTTTGGATGGGATTGGGACATCAATAAGAAATCAAATCTATCCGCCGGAATTCGATTTGGAACGAGGAATGGTTTTACCGATCAAACGGAATTTATTACTAAAACCTTTTTACCAAATAGTCCTACTCCATTGTTAAACGGCAGAAATGTAGATAGCAAAGACATCAATTTAAATTATGATATCAACCTGACCTATACATTGACTCCATCCAAAGATAAAGAATTGAATATATTAGGACTCTATTCAAGAAACAATCGGACGAGTAATTATTTATCGGATTTATATAATAGTGTCGATTTTCAAACGATCAGCTCCAGAATTAAAAATGACAATCCAAGCTATAATGATGAATCTACTTTGCAGATTGATTACCAGGCGCCGCTGTCTAAAAAGACATTGATTGAATACGGAGCCAAGTCGATCTATCGCCATGCCAATAGCAATTATACTTATTATGTGAGTGAAGGTGGCACCAGTCCGTTTGTAATTGATACCCGACGCAATTCAAATGCTTTGGACTATACTCAGACCGTCGGAGCAGGATTTTTATCATTTACCTATACATCAGCCTCCCGTACCAGTATCAAAGCAGGATCCAGGTTAGAGTACACAGATATCAATGCAGAATTCTTGACAGGCAAAGCGGATCATATCCCATCGTATTGGAGTTTGATACCTGCTTTCAACATCTCACAACCCCTATCAAAAAAAATAACCTTGAAGGGTGCTTACAATAAAAGAATTCAAAGACCCGGTATCCAATTCCTGAATCCGAACATCAACGAATCAAATCCTACCAACATATCCGTAGGAAATCCGTACTTGAGTCCTGAACATACCGACAACTTCGAACTCAGTACAAGCTTTAATGCAAAAGGACTGTTCATTACTGCATCTACCTATTTCAGACATACTAATAATTCTATTACGAGTTTAAGAGATACCATTAAAGCAAGCAATTCAACGATTCAGGCGATTCGTACCACGTATCAAAATATTGGCAATGATAAAACCGTAGGATTAAACCTATTTGGTAACCTTACCTTATTCAATATCTGGCAAATCAACGGAGGTATCGATTATTATCATGTGAATCTAACCAATAATGATCCTAACCCGGTATACAAAGCATCCAATAATGGATGGGTGTTTGGAGGCCGAATGTTTAGTAATGTTAAATTTAAAAGCGGCTGGGGAATCCAGGGCGGCGGCGGAGCACGAGGCAAGCAAATCAACCTGCAAGGCTATTCAGGCAGTTTTAGTTTTTATATGCTGGGGATACGAAAAGAATTTAAAGACGGAAAAGGAAATGTAAGTTTATCAGCAGAAAATTTCCTCAACCATCCCTTTAGAGTTAATTCGGAAACCAAATCGGGAATTCTGGATCAGTTTAATACAAATAGTTTTTATAATGCCGGTATCCGAGTTGGCCTCAGTTACCGGATCGGCAAAATGTCATTTGACGATAACCGAAGAAAAAAATCCATTAATAACGATGACCTCAAGCAAGAAGGAGGTGGTGGAGATAATGGAGGTGGCGGCCAGGGGGGTAATGACAACCAAAATCAAACTCAACAAAGAGGTCAGCGTGGAAACGGACAAATGCCTGCCGGTGCGAATGGCAATATTTCTCAGGGCAATAGTGCCAACAGGGCTAATTCAAATGGTCAATGGCAGAGACCTTCAAATGATTCGACAGCGAATGGTCAAAAGCCTCAATGGCAAGGTGGTAATGGTGATTGGAGAAACAGACCCAATCGTGATTCGACCTTCCAGGGTCAAAAACCACAATGGCAAGGTAGTAATGGTGATTGGAGAAGCAGACCCAATCGTGATTCAACTTTCCAGGGTCAAAGACCTCAATGGCAAGGAGGCAATGGTGATCGAAGAAGCAGACCCAATCGTGATTCAACCTACCAAGGTCAAAAAATGCCAATGACGGTGGATGGTAATGGTTTAAAAACCAGTGTGCCTCAGGATTCAATTCATGTAAAGAAAAATTTGGATCCGGCAAAACAAGAATAAGTTGTTCGGTTCATATTATCCATAGTTGCCTTTTACAAACCCTTAACCCTTTAAGGTAAATCACTTCTGGTCTTTAGTTTATTTTTGCTCCCTTTTATGGCAGAAAAACAACCCAGGCGCACGTTTGCTATTATTTCACATCCGGATGCCGGTAAGACTACCCTTACCGAAAAATTATTATTATTCGGTGGTGCGATTCAGGTAGCAGGTGCAGTCAAATCAAATAAAATTAAGAAACATGCCACTTCCGACTTTATGGAGATTGAGCGGCAAAGAGGTATCTCAGTAGCCACCTCGGTGATGGCATTTGAATATAAAAATGTATTGATCAATCTACTGGACACACCGGGACACCAGGATTTTGCCGAAGATACATATCGTACGTTGACAGCAGTGGATAGTGCCGTAGTGGTTATCGATGTCGCGAAAGGCGTGGAAACTCAGACTGAAAAGCTTGTAGAAGTTTGTCGCATGCGCAGCACTCCCATGATGGTTTTTATTAATAAACTGGATCGTGAAGGTAAAGACGCATTTGACCTTTTGGACGAAGTGGAGAAAAAACTAAATCTGCATGTCACACCTTTATCCTGGCCCATCGGGATGGGATCCAGGTTCCAAGGTGTGTATAATCTATTTGAAAAAAAACTCAATTTATTCAAACCTCATCAAAAGCAAGGCGAAGATGAAACGATCGTCATCGAGGATCTGGAGTCCAGCGAATTAGAAAAACATATCGGAGAATCAGCAGCCAATACCCTGCGTGAAGAATTGCACACCGTCACATCGGTATATCCAACCTTTGCTATGAAGGATTATCTGGATGGGAAAATCTGTCCTGTCTTTTTTGGTAGCGCCGTAAACAATTTTGGAGTCAAGGAATTACTGGATTGTTTTGTACAAATTTCTCCGGAACCACTCGGCCGGGATACAGAAGAAAGACATATCAACCCTGGAGAAAAAAAATTTACGGGGTTCGTTTTTAAAATCCACGCCAACATCGATCCCAAACACCGCGATCGAATTGCATTCGTACGCGTCGTGAGTGGCACTTTTGAAAGAGGAAAACCTTACCGGCTTGTAAGGCAAGACAAGGACCTTCGATTTAGCAATCCGTATTCCTTTATGGCGGCTAAAAAAGAAGTCGTCGACGAAGCATTTCCTGGCGATATAGTAGGTTTGTATGATAGTGGTAATTTTAAAATCGGAGATGCGATCACGGAAGGTGAATCCCTTCACTTCAAAGGGATACCATCCTTTTCTCCGGAGCAATTCAGATACATACTCAATACCAACCCTCTCAAAACAAAACAACTGAATAAAGGAATCGAACAACTCATGGATGAAGGTGTGGCACAATTATTTACCAAAGAAGACAGTGGCCGCAAAATCATCGGGACAGTGGGAGCACTGCAGTTTGATGTCATTCAATATCGTCTCGAGCACGAATACGGTGCTTCCTGTACATATGAACCTATTTCTCTACATAAAGCTTGCTGGATAGACAGCAAAGATCCTACTGCTTTGACTGAATTTATGCAGCGCCGCAAGAAAGATCTTGCCCAAGATAAAGACGGTAAACTGGTGTATCTCGCGGAATCTCCCTGGACCTTGCGTACAGTAATGGAATCTCATCCAAAGATCGAATTCAGATATAAAAGCGAGGAATAATCCTCCACTCCTAATATGAATTAAAGTGCATTATCCTTTAGGTATTTAATACTTCTTGCAATGCTTTCGATGGCTGGCCGGTCTTTGCTATGATCCTGCTCTACAAATGTATACTTGACACCAATTTCATTGGCAGCAGCCAAAACAGATTTGTAATCGACTGTACCATCACCCAACGCCTGAAAAGCCTCTGGTGCCACAGCATTTGTAGTATAATCGGTCGGGGTACCTGCTTTTACATCTTTTAAATGCAACATACCCACCCGGTCGCTGTGTTGTCTGATAAAATCGGCTGCGTTGTTTCCAGATACAGAAGTCCAGAAACAATCCAGTTCCAGCATGACCAGGTGAGGATCGGTATTTTTAAGCAATAAATCGATTGGTCTTTCACCTTTACTTGGATCGAATTCAAAAGAGTGGTTGTGGTAATATAGTTGAATGCCCATTGCTTTGGCTTTCTCACCTGCTTTATTCAGTTTATCACCTAATGCCACATATTCTTTTCTTTCATCGGGGAATAAATATGCCACGACGAGATTGTGCACATCATTTTTCTTACAATCATCCAATATATTTTCAAAAGTATAATTGGCCGGTTTTTTAGCTCCTGCTTTTTCAGCTGCTTCCCAGCTACCGGTTACAAATCCCGGAAGGCAATGTGAACTCACTATTTTCATACCGAGATCATTCACGGTTTTAGCATTGGCGGCCAACATCGAAGCATCATAAAACTCCAATTCTTTATAACCCAGATCAGCAATTTTCTTTAAGGTACCTGCCGGATCTTTCGCAAAGTCTTCCCTTAGCGTATACAATTGCAAACCGGGATGATCAGAGTATTTTTGAGTTACGGCTTTAGCAGCGGTCGCAGGGGTCTCGGTTACCTTTGTTTCTGATGGCTTAGACTTGCAGGATGTAACCACTGAACTTAGGGACAGTCCGGTCGCGGCACCTAAGGATAATCTCAAAAAATCTGCTCTTGTCAGTGATGATTTCTTATTCATAATTCTTTTAGATTTTAATATGCGAATGTAACAAAAAAACATTCCTGAGCTGGTTGAATGCAAGCATTGGATTACAGGATTCTGATGATTCCCATCCAAATCCCTTATAATGACAGCAGTTAGATTGAATTTGTAAGCTTACCCAGGTGAATACATGACACTATATTTCCTGTAAATATTTTCTAGCATATCGAACGGCCATGGACCCTTCACCAACAGCAGAAGAGATACCGGTCAAGGCACCTGATCTGACGTCTCCTGCCACGAAAATTCCGGGAATAATCGTTTCACAACTATAGGGTTCTCTTTGAAGTTTCCAAAGTGTGCCGTAAAGTTTGTGTTTTTGTAAGTCTTTACCTGTCAGGATAAAACCCTTTTCATCAATTAAAATGGAAGGATCTATCCATCCGGTCTCCGGTTTGGCTCCTATATATATAAAGAGTGCCGGAGCATTCAGTACGGTTTCTGTTCCGGTGGTAGCGTCTTTCAATGTAATTCCTGTCAAAACCTGATCACCATGAACGGCTACTACGTCGGTATGGGTTATAATTTTTATATTGGGTATCTGGCTAATATTGGCTACTAAATAATTGGCTGCCGTTTGACTCAATTTTTCCTTTCTGATCACAATATTGACTTCCCGGGCAAATTTGGCAAGATGTAAAGCTGCCTGGCAGGCAGAATTACCACCGCCAGCTATATAGATGGCTTGATCTTTACACGCATGTGCTTCGACCGGTGCGGCACCGTAATAAACACCACAACCTGTAAATTTTTCTATACCTGAAATATCCAGTTGCTTATACGCTATACCGCAGGCAATGATGATGGATTTGGAATAAACGACTGATTGATCTTTAAATTCAATTTTTTTATAGCCGTCCTGAATCGAAATCTTATGTACTTCCTGTGGAGTTAATAATTCAGTACCAAACCTTTTCGTTTGTGCCAATGCCCTTCTCGTCAATTCTGCACCGGAAAGACCAGAAGGGAATCCCAAATAATTTTCGATCAATGAACTGCTGCTGGCCTGACCACCCGGATTGTTTTTTTCTATCAATAATGTTTTCAATCCTTCGCAGGATCCATAGACCGATGCCGCCAATCCGGCAGGACCCGCTCCAATGATGACCACATCATACATTTTATCAGCTGGTTTTTGTTTGAGTCCCATCTTGAATGATAAGGATTCCAGGCTGGGATCTGTCATAGTCGTGCCATCATCAAATACAATCAAAGGCAAGGATTCAAGCGGTACTTTGGTAATATCAAGTATTTTTTTAGCTTCCTCATGATGTTCCGCATCCAACCACGAATAGGGTATTAAATTACCGGATAAAAACTCTTTCAGAATATGTGATTTGGGAGACCATTGGAATCCAATGACTTTTATACCTTCTTTTTCGGGGAAATAAGTTGCCTGCCAGTCAAACATCAGATCATTAATTACAGGATATAATTTCTCCTCGGGAGGACTCCACGGTTTCAATAAATAATAATCCAATTTTACCTGATTGATGGCTTTTACGGCTGCATCCAAATCAGAATAGGCAGTCAGCAAGACCTGCTTTGCAACAGGAAAAATTTCCCGGGCTTTTATTAAAAATTCGGTCCCTTCCATTTGGGGCATGCGTTGATCCGAGATAAATAAAGCGACAGTTTCGTTCTTTAGTTTAAGTTCTTTAATTAATTCTAAAGCTTCCAATGGGTTTTCAATAGCCACGGCTCTATACTGCTCTCTGAATTTATTGCGAATGTCACGCTGAATAGCACCGAGCACTTGTTTATCATCGTCGGTTATGATTATATATGGTAGTTTCATGGGATTATTTATTAAAACTTATAAAATTGCTTACCGGGGGACGGTTGATTTTTGATCAAATGGAATGGTAATGATAAACTCTGTTCTGCCTGGTATCGAATCTACTTTTATATCTGCATCATGACGCTTCATGATGGTCATTGCCAGATTGAGGCCGATCCCGGTACCCTCCCCGACTTTTTTGGTAGTAAAAAAAGGATCAAAAATGCGCGACTGAATTTCTTTTGGAATGCCGGCTCCGTTATCGATGATGTGGACGGTTACTTCCCGCTCGTCACATTCTGTGATCAAATTCAATTCACCGCCACGGGGCATTGCAAAGATCGCATTGTCAATGATGTTCGTCCAAACCTGATTTAATTCACCGATATAGGCCTTGACTTCTTTCATGGTACTGCAATACTTTTTGGTCACTTTAATATTCTTATCCCTTAGTTTATAACCAAGTAAGGTAAGAGCGGTTTCTAAATCACGATGTACCAGGGTGGGTTGCTTTTCGTTTGTGCGATCCATGTGTACATGAGTCTTGATCGCGCTCACCAGGGTAGAAATATGGGACGATGCTTCCGTAAGATCCTTTAAAATTTTTTGTGAAACCAAAAGATTTTCTAACCAGTTTAAAATATGACACAGTTCATTCTGTTGTAAAATTTGTTTGATTAAATCCAGATCTTTTACGGTGAACGAAGCTTCACAAAATACTTCTGATTTTTCACGAAAATCTTTTATTTCATTTTGTTCAAACCAATCAGATAACTGGTCCTCCAGGTCGATTTTATCTATCGCCGAAAGGGACAAAAGAGGCTGATGCATCTTATCATCGACCATGGAATTGATTTCTTGTATTACCTGAGGACTTATCTTATTAGCCAGGAGATTTTGTGTCAAAGAATAATTCTCCATGAGTCTATTGGAAAGTTCATCCCCAATCCTGCTAATCGCTGCAGCAGGGTTATTGAGTTCATGAGCGACACCGGCAGCAAGCTGACCCAGGGCCGTAACTTTTTCCAATTGCATCTTATGAGTAGCAAAAGCTCTGGCTCTTTCAGTCATATACCCTACCAGTCGCTGTACAAATTCAGGACTTACGGTTTCCATCTCGTGGAATAAATTTTTATGAATCCGAAAGACCTTAACATCCCCTA
>CALMKY010000634.1 GCA_937867195.1 uncultured Saprospiraceae bacterium
TAAACCACCAACGATCCAGAAACTTTCCCAATGCCATTTTTTTACATTTTTAAATGGCATATAAAAACTACCAGAAGCGAAACCGCCGATAAAATGATAAATAATTCCGAGTAAGATTTGCATAGGGCTTAAAGATAAATATCATTAGGGAATATTTCCATCCGGTAAATATTATTGAAATCTTTACTATCCAATTGTTCCCGTTAACTTGAAAGATTCAAATCACAGGTTTTTCAATGGCCAGGTCACCATCCTGTAGAATTAAAGGCAATCTTTCAAAAAGAAAGGTAAAGTGGAATGTATTAAGATTGAACTTTCATAGTAAAAGTAGAGCAACTGTCCGGCGTGTTATTAAGGATGTATGGACTTTCTAAATTTACCGTATTCCCGATTTTTAAATGATTCGTGATGATATCGCGATATTTAAAATAATCGGGTAATAATTCCTTTGACATCGGATCCGGATCCGGAAAATTTTCTTTCAGGTGATTTACCTGAACTCCGTTTTTCCAAAACCTGAAACAAACATGAGGGCCTGTTGCCAATCCGGATTGGCCTACATACCCTATGGTCTGGCCTTGCGCCACACGTGCACCCCGGGAGATGCCACCACCTAAGCGAGACATATGCAGGTACTGCGTCTCATACATTTTATCATGCCTGATTTTTACATACAACCCATTTCCACCTTTATGTTCTGCTGCTTCGATCACGCCGGCCCCTACGGCCCGGATCGGGGCACCGTACCGTGCGGCATAATCGGTGCCTAAATGAGGTCTTACATAATGTAAGATCGGATGGAATCGATGAGGATTAAAATGGGATGAGATATAACCGATTTCAACGGGAGATTTCAAAAATGATTTTTTAGTGGGAGCTCCTTTGAGGTCAAAATATCCCTTTTGTTTGCCCGAATCATAATAGATAGCATAATATTCTTTATTCTCACTTTTGAAATAGGCTCCAAGCAAATTATCTACACTCACCACTTCATTGTCTATTGATTTTTTTTCATAGATGAGCCTGAATGAATCCCCTTGCTGAACATGATAAAAATCAATTTGTGAACCGAGTGCATTTTCCATCATAGAGATCATGGATAAGGTAATTCCTTTGGAATCCATCGCATCCCATAAAGACGTCTCGATATGACCCTGATCGAATACGACTTCGGACTGTACAGGTCTGTTGATGACTTTGGTTTCCTGGTTTCCGCACAGCTTGTAGACGACATAAGACCAGGCGTTGGGTTCGTATACAAAATAATCAGGTTTGCCACATGGCTGACTTGAGATGGTTGCAAATTTTTTGCCTACCTGCAGTTTGTTGACTGAAAAAATATTTTTTGCTTTCTCCGACAAATTTGCAATCGATTGACCATCAATTCCGCAATTAGATAGTATTTTGCCCAATACGTCATTGCGAAGGATTTTGCCTTCTTCGATTTGAAACATGGATGCATCAAAACCATATTTGATGATACTTTCTTTACAAGAAATATCGGCTGCCTGTTTTTCTTTGTTTGCAGAAATATTTTTCAAACCGAATGGAAAGGCAAAAAAAGTGGAAAATAAACAGAACGAAGCAAAAAGGAAGATACTAAACTTTGGATTGGTGTTGGCTACAAAATGGTTGTTTTCTTGACGATGACTTACTTTCATCCCAGAGTACAGTTTTTGGTATTTAACAATAATTAATTCGTTCCGACCAGACCACTAGTCAGCGGTAAGTTGGCGGACTAAAATTATGCCAATTTATGATAAATCCTGGTTTTTTAACAAATTAGAATTTTACTTATAATCCTCATTGTGAATAATTTGCCGACCTTTACTTCGTGATATTGGCATCTCCATTCTATTCCCCTGGTACACTCAATATGGGTGGTAAAATAATCGATATGCGTACTCCATTGATCATGGGGATTATAAACATCACGAAAGACTCTTTTTATAAAGGATCAAGAAAATTCAAGCCAGAAGATATATCCAATGAGGCGCAGAAAATGGTCCAGGAAGGAGTCGACATCATTGATCTTGGAGCTATGTCTACGAGACCCGGAGCTAAAGAAGTAGACTTAAAAACAGAAATTGAATTATTGGAGATGGCCTGTGAATCTGTTCGAAACACACATCCGGACGTGATGATCTCCATCGATACCTATCGGGTGGAAGTATTGCAAGCTTTGGAAAAGTATAGAGTCAATATGGTGAATGATATTACCGGTGGTACATCGGAAGATATGTATCATTGGGCCGGAAACCAGCGGGTCCCGTATGTCTGCATGCATATGAAAGGCACAGCATCGACTATGAATACCTTGAATCAATATGAGGATATGATGAAAGAAATAATGGATTATTTTATTGATCGCATTCCTAAAATAAGGAAAGCCGGGGTCCAGGACATCCTTCTTGATCCTGGATTTGGATTTGCAAAAAATGCAGATCAAAATTTCTCGATGCTTAAAAATCTTCAGGTTTTTCAGATATTGGAATTACCTGTTTTGGTGGGCATTTCCCGAAAGTCAATGATATGGCGCACGTTGGGCATTGATCCAGACCACGCCTTGAATGGCACCACAGCGCTCCATATGATAGCTCTTCAAAAAGGAGCAAAAATTCTCAGGGTTCATGATGTAAAGGCAGCCAGGCAGGTCATATCCCTTTGGCAAAAGCTGGAATCAGATATTTAAATTTTTAATAAACTTTAAAAACACGTAACTTAAAATTTGATATTACCGTTAGTCTACAGATACAATTATGGCGAGGATGAATAGAATAGATGACCCACAAACTCATAGTTGGCTTCGCCGGGTATTCAAGATTTTTTTGATTGTCATTCTTTCCTTGTTGCTCTTGAGCTTATTAATCCAAATACCTTTTATACAGAATAAACTCAAAGGCGGGATCAGGTCTGTGATAACGGATGCCGTGCACAAGCCTGTCACCATAGGCCATTTTAAATTAGCCTGGTTAAGCAGATTACAGGTCGACGATTTTTCCATCCGATCGGATAGAGGAGATACTCTATTACAAGTAGTTCATTTATCAACGTCATTAAAAAATGGATTGTTTTCATTATTAAAAGGCAAATTGGATTTGCCCGATATTAGACTGGAAGGATTTAAAGTTCATGATTTTGTAAATGAAGCGGATTCAGTAAGTGGATGGTCTGAAATAGTAAAAGATTTATTTGGCAACAAAGACACGACCGTTCAAGCTGCAAAAAAGCCATTGCTGATCAACCTCAAGGACATCAGCCTGTCCGATCTTTCTTATCATAAAGAAAACAGTTTTGTAAAGTGGAACCTTTCATTGCAAAAAGCAAGTATCGGGATTGACAAAATAGATTTGCCAAATCATACCCTCTGGGTACATCACGTTATTTTTGATCGACCTGATTTTGATTTGACGAATAAAAAGCCTTCAAATGATAAAGTTTTCATTGACTACCATCTCGATTCGGCCTGGAATATAAAATTAGACCAAATGGCGGTTCGCGATGGAATCCTTCGAATCAATGATAATAAAATCAATTCCCCTTTGGAATTTTTGAAGAAAGCCATACGGGGTGTGGAATTAGAAATCCGACAGGCTCAACTAACCGACGGTATTTTGCGAATTCATTTGCCTAAGGTAAGAGCCATCAATGATGACAGTATAGGGCTAAAAAATTTGTCTGCTCATCTGATACTGGACAATCATAATTTCACGTTGACCGGAGTGGACTTATCCACAGGATATTCGCATTTAGAAGACAGTTTGCATTTTTATTATTCATCACCCAAAGACCTCAATCAGTTTGCAGATAAAGTAAAGCTGAATCTGAATTTGCAAAAGTCACACATCGCATTAAAAGATATTGCAGCCTTCGTCCCGGCTCTTAATAACTCTGTGTTTTATAAAAAATATTCAGGAGAAAAAGTGAATCTCAATGGTCACTTTTTCGGGACGCTCAATAATTTAAAATCCAATCATTCTAATATTAAGATCGGCTCATTGGTTGAATACGACGGCAAAATCGAAATTTCGGATATCCTGGATCCTAAGAATGCTTTTGTCTCTTTGCGCATCAATCGATTGGAGACCACTGCCTCAGTCCTTCGTCAATTAATTGGTCTTGAAAAACTGACCAATATGGATAAATTGGGCACGATTAACTACCGAGGCAATGTCGATGGATCGATTCGTGACATCGTCTTGTATGGTACTTTGTATACGGCTCTTGGAAAATCTAAAATGGATATGCGCCTCGATACCAAAGAAGGGACTGAAAAAGCAAAATACAGCGGCCATATCGAGTTGACTGATTTTGACCTGGCTAAATGGAGCAGTGACAATCATTGGGGCAAGATTTCGATCGTTGCCGATTTGGAAAACGGTTCCAGTTTGTATGCCGCCACGGCATCTGCCACCATGAAGTCAATGATCCAAAATTTAGAATACAATGGATATAGCTATAATAACATTACCTTCAATGGTAAGCTGAATAGAAAATTGATAGATGGTAATTTGTCACTCAAAGATCCGAATGCAGATTTTGATTTTAAAGGCAAAATAGATCTGACGAATTCTGTGCCTTCGTATCAATTTACGTCCGATATCCGCAAACTGAATTTTAATAAATTGCACCTGACCAACGATACGCTGGAATTAAATGGTCGACTCGATATCGATGCCAAAGGAGATAACCTCGATGATTTAGATGGAGTGATCCGAGCTGAAAATATTCATATCCTTCGGGATACAAATTCTGTCTTCCTGGATGCCATGAAGCTGGTGGTGGACACCTGCCGCAAGTACAATTTAGGCGCTGGCATCCAACCGGCCAATCTGGAACAGGCGCAGGCGTGGATGGAGATGGGCTTCGATGTAATTTCGTACAGCGGAGACTTTTTCGTCTATGCTGAAGCCATGGCCAAAGGCGTGAAACTGATAGACACTCGCAATAAAGCGGATTTTGCCGCCGGTTTTGTGCCGGGGAGTTTCAATATTCAGGGAAACAACGCTTTTGCTACTTGGATGGGCTGGTTTGTCAACTACGAAGAGCCGTTTATGTTGGTAGCGACGGAAGCACAAATGGAAGACTTG
>CALMKY010000635.1 GCA_937867195.1 uncultured Saprospiraceae bacterium
AATTTTATATAGCCGATGTGATCAGCGATTTATTAAGTAACGGGCATTCGACGCGGTTATTCCGAAATATTATCAGAGGGAAAAAACTCGCCAGTAATATCGATGCCTACATCACCGGATCCTTAGATCCTGGTTTATTCATCATAGAAGCTAAAGCCATTCCGGGGATTTCCATCAAAAAAATAGAAGCTGCCATTTGGGAACAACTTAACTTACTTAAGACAAAACCGGTAAGTTCCAGGGAACTCACGAAGATTAAAAACACCATTGAATCATCGCTCATCTTCAGTGAAATCAATGGACTCAATAAAGCCATTACCCTCAGCTATTTTGAAATGCTGGGTGACGCAAATGCCATAAATTCAGAAGGTGAATTGTATCAATCTGTGACGTCGGAAGAAATTCTTGCTTCTTCACGAAAGATTTTTAATCGTAAAAATTGTAATGTAGTTTATTATAAAAAGGCCAAGGAAGGAGGTGGATTTTATGAAGACGAAGAGGAGGATGATTGAAAAATAATTGTGCAAACCGGTCAAGTCAAAAGGTAGTTGCAACCAAACAGTTCAATTGTTTATTACAAAATCATCAACTGGCAAGGCTGAGTTTGATCTTTTTCTCCAATTCCAATACGGTTGCTTTAAACTTTTCATCTGTGTCAATCAGATCTTTCACAGCTTTAACGGAATAGATTACGGTACTATGATCGCGGCCACCGAACGTACCACCGATCTTATTGAGGGAATATGTCGTAAGGTTTTTCGCGAGATACATAGATAATTGTCTGGCCATGACGACATTGCGCTTGCGACTTTTACTTTGCAATGAATCTTCTCTTACATTAAAATGATCCGCTACCAATTGTTTTATTTGTTCCAGGGAAACTTCTTTATTGATATGACGAACAAATTTTTCAATGACTTCTTTCGCGAGGTAGAGATCGATTTTCTTTTGATTGAGAGATGCCTGGGCTGCCAGTGAAATCATGACTCCTTCGAGTTCCCGTACACTGTCTTTTATATTGGTGCAGATGAGTTCTTGTACTTCGAAGGGTAGTTGTATTTCTTCATCGGAAGACTTACTGTCAAGGATCGCCATACGGGTTTCGAAATCCGGTTTATTCAGATCGGCATTGAGGCCCCATTTAAATCGTGAAATCAATCTTTCTTCAATATCCACCAGATCTTTTGGGGGTTTGTCGCTGGAAATAATCAATTGCTTACCCACCTGGTGCATTTGATTAAAGATATGAAAGAATATTTCCTGGGTTTTGGCCCGATTTGCCAGGAATTGAATATCATCCAAAATCAAAACATCCAGATTATCAAAGAAGGATACAAAATCATCGATAGCATTATTTTTTAAAGAACCAATGACCAGTTTGGTAAACTTCTCTGCGTTGGTATACATCACATTTTTATCCGGATGCAATCTGAGTACTTCATTTCCGATAGCCTGAAGCAAATGGGTTTTACCTAAACCAACCGATCCATAGATAAATAATGGATTGAAAGCGGTACCACCAGGTTTCTTTGCAATGGCTATCCCGGCTGCACGAGCCAGCTTATTACAATCCCCTTCTACAAAATTATCCATTCGATATTCAGGTGAAAGATTGGAATCAATTTTTATCTTTCTTATTCCTGGAATGACGAAAGGATTGACGATACTTTTTGCATCGATTGTTTTCGGGAACTCTGCTTCTTCATGACTTGGACGAGTTTGTTTTTCGAGGGGAATGAAATACTCCAGCCTTCCATTTTTTCCTAGTTCATGCTTGATGCATTTCTTAAGTACCTCCAGATAGTGCTCCTCAATCCATTCATAAAAAAATTTATTGGGTACCTGTATGGTCAAAACATCATTTTCTAGCCTCATCGGCTT
>CALMKY010000636.1 GCA_937867195.1 uncultured Saprospiraceae bacterium
CTTCTGACTTGATCTCCAACGCAGCTAATACTTTTTGATTGACTGATCCGTAGAGGATTAAGGGTTTATTATTAACATTGACTTGCCGGCCATAATTATAGTCGGCGTGTGACAAATCAGATTCGGTTACATTGGAAAGATTCCATTTTGCGATTAGATCCTGTACAATGCTTTTTAGGTAGAAAAATCCATTCTGCTGTTGATGTGCCAGCCACTGATCTTTTTCAACACGACCGCTTATCAAGATGGATAAATGGTCATTTTCTGAGAATGGCCATTGGCCGTTAGAAGTTTTATACGTCTTGCCGAATTCGTACAGTTTAATATCTGTTTGCTGTCGATTCTGATTGTACATTACAGATAACAATCCACTGCGGAGTACATCAGGCCTCATTGCATCCAGGTTTACATTACTGGTATTGTTAATATAGACCAGTTCCTCCATGTTTTGATTGGATGATTTTAGCAATCGTGTTTCCATGAGGGACATACCCATCATTTCATTGAATCCCAGATCGGTCAAAAGCTGAGCTGTGGATTCTCTCAATGCTTGTTTTTTACTGGACTCAGAAGAGTTGGCAAAGCTAACATTGAGTTTGCTTGGTATCGGAACATTATTATATCCATGGATGCGCAGTATTTCTTCGATTACATCGATCTCCCTCAATACATCGGCTTTGTTGGTAGGTACTTTGACAGAGACAGTATCCGCATCGATTTGATCGGGTTGCATATCCAGTTCAGTCAAAATCCTCAGGATCCGATCCGTATCAATTTCTTGCCCGATCACTTGATTTGTCTTTTTTATCGAAACCTGTAAAGAACGGGGATTTATTATATCCGGATAGACATCGATGATCTCAGACGTAATTTTACCACCAGCCAATTGAAGGATCATATTGGCGGCAACTTTAAGTGCTTTGACGGTATTATTAGGATCCGTTCCTTTTTCAAATCGAGTCGCTGCATCCGTACGCAAGGTATGTCTCATACTGGTACGACGAATGGATGAAGCATTGAAATGAGCGGATTCTAAGAATATATTTTGAGTAGAATCGCCTATGCCCGAATGTAAACCTCCGAATACACCAGCTATGCACAGTGGCTGACCATCCCCATTGCAAATCATCAGATCCTCTGCATGCAGTGATCTTTCCACATGGTCCAGGGTGACAAACTTAGTGCCTTGTGGTAATCTTTTGACGACGATGGAAGGTTTGTCGCTGCCGTTTATTTTATCTAAATCAAACGCATGTAGGGGTTGACCATATTGGTGCAAGATGAAATTAGTGATGTCTACAACATTGCTGATAGGTCTTACTCCGATCGCTTTGAGTTTATTTTGCAGCCATTCGGGTGATTCCCTGATCGTAACCCCACTGATCGAAATACCGCTGTATCTTGGACACAGCGATCCATCCGGTACGGTTACCGGTACGGCTTTATCATTGGAAGATATCGTTAAGTTAGCATCCGCTTTATCCGAAAAATGTAATGGATGGCTGCTATTTACATTTAGATAAGCAGCCAGATCTTTAGCGACACCGATATGACTGGTAGCATCTGATCGATTGGGAGTAAGATCGATTTCGAATATCGTGTCAGTATAGATGGGATACACTTCACTCGCAGGCATACCCGCTGACCACGTATCTTCTAAGACAAGAATACCCTGGTGATCATCATTGATTGATAGTTCATCACCGGCGCAGATCATGCCTTCCGATGTTTCACCTCGAATTTTTCCTTTTTTGATTTCGAGTTTCTCACCTTTGCTTGTATGCAAAATCGAACCGATTGTGGCTACCAGAACTGTCTGACCAGATGCGACATTGGGTGCTCCACAAACGATTTGTAATAATTCACCTGTACCGATGTCTACTTTTGTAAGGGATAACCGATCTGCATTGGGATGTTTTGCACATTCTTTTATTTTGCCTATTACGACTCCTTTTAGTCCACCGGGTATACTTTCATAACCATAATGAGCATCGACCGCCAGGCCCAAAGTCGTCAACGTCTCAGCTATTTTTTCAGCACTACCATCAATAGGGACAAACTCTCGCAACCAATTCAGAGAAATATTCATAAGGCTGCAAAGATAAAGGATGGTCGCTAATGAAATGACTACCTGGTCGGAGGATGGAGCTATTAAATATACGCTGAGATCAAAGCTTTGATAGCATTGGCTATTTTAGACTTCACATCCAAAATTGATGACAAATCCATTATTGTCTTTAATGGCAAATTCTCGCATTCCGTAGATAAAATTTTCGAGGGGATACACGATCGTTACTTTTTCTTTAATACCGGTATAAAATGCATCGATGTCGGTAATGTATACGTATAAACTACCAGATAACATGATACGATCATACTTCATGACAGGATTCGGTCGGGTAAACATAAAATTGACCTCATCCCGGATAAAACTTACCCAGTTGAGTACACCTTCATGTTCAAACGTATTATCAACTTTAAATCCAAGTATTTCTGTATAAAACCGGATGGTTGCCGGCAGGTCGTTTGATTCCAGCATAGGAGAAACATCTCTAAACTTCATATGATAAAATTAAAACTACGACATCAATAATCAGAATGAAATTAAGAAAGGATCTGCAATAAATTATATTCCATCACCATCCAGCAAATTGCCTATTCCTCCCAGGATACTGCCTTCTTCTTTTCTCCTTCCGAAACCACCGTAGGAAACGATTCTGCTTGCCAATCTGCTAATAGGTAAGGTTTGAATCCAAACGGTACCGGGACCTCTCAAGGTCGCAAAAAATAAACCTTCTCCACCAAACATAGCATTCTTGATACCCCGTACCATCTCGATATCATAATGTACTGTCGGGGAAAATGCCACTAAACATCCGGTATCTATTTTCAGTACCTCATTGTATTGAAGGTCGCGTTGAGTCACATGACCGCCGGCGTGTACAAATGCAAGACCATCTCCTTCCAGTTTTTGCATGATAAACCCCTCACCACCGAATAATCCGGTACCTAATTTGCGCTGAAATTCGATGCCAATCTCCACTCCTTTGGCAGCGCAAAGGAATGCATCTTTCTGACAGATCATCTTGCCACCTAAGGCATAAAGATCTAACGGTATGATTTTACCAGGATATGGGGCAGCAAAGGAGACTCTTGCTTTTGCCATACCGTGATTGGTAAAAGCGGTCATGAATAAGCTTTCACCAGTCAAAACACGCTTACCGGCTGTCATGAGTTTCCCTAAAAAGCCACCTTGATTGGATTGTCGACCGTCACCAAAAATGGTCTCCATTTGAATGGATTCGTCCATCATCATGAAAGCACCAGATTCAGCTACAGCAGTTTCACGGGGATCCAGTTCGATCTCTACATATTGCATTTCTTCGCCGTGTATTTTATAATCTATTTCATGGTCTTGAATGCGAGGCTCCATACATTTTTTAAAAACAAATGTAATTGAAGTATTCTGGTTCAGGGTGAATTATCGGTGAATCTATCATAATTTAAGATCAATGCGCACTTCATATCCGGACAAACGCAATAGCAGGCTGGAATAAAGGAATTTTAAGAACCAAGCTAATTATTCTTACCCAATAAATATTGTTTGGGTGTAATTCCAAAATGTTTTTTATATGCAGCAATAAAGTGACTCGGATTTGCATAACCCAGATCATAGGCCAATGAGGCTACCTGCACATTTTCGGCATCCAGGATATGACGAGCATGCTCCATTTTTTTTGCTAGTACATACCCATAAATCGTATTGCCGTATAATTCTTTAAATCCGGATTTGAGCTGATATTCAGGTATGTTGACTGTACGGGCAAGATCGGATATGAGGGGTGGGTCATTGAGTTGAGTAAGGAGTATTTCCTTGGCTTGTTTTATTTTTTTGAGTACACCTTCTTCATTGAGGAAGGGGCATGAGGATATGGTGTCAGAAGATTCCCTGCCACTAAAGTAAAGACTCATCACTTCCAGTAACTTTCCATAATAATAGGTATGCTCTATGTTTTTCAAAACGGCGTTTTTAAATAATGGAAGCAGTGATAAATACGTGGCTTGATTCATGGGATGATCCTGATAGATTTTTTGTTGGAAGTTTTCACTTTGAAAGATTGGCAAATTTTTATCAACGAATAATGAATGAAATTTTTCAAGTGTGATAAACAACATAACGGATTTTGAACCAGGCAAAATCTCAAGCCTGAAAGCATGTTCTGAAAGCGGATTATACAAAAAAGTAACTGTCTGATCTTCCACATTGCGAATGTAGGGGCCAAAGTGTAGTTTGATTTTACCTTCTATTCCGAAGAAAAAATGAATCCGATCTTTGCGCATGGTGAGATCATATCCTCCCGATTCCTTATCATTATTTTCATACCTGTCAAAACTTATATCCGAATCAAAAAAAAGGCAGGACTTAAATTTATCTTTAGGGATATTTTTTTCTGGTTGAATGGACATTTTATTAACTAGTTATTTACAAAATTAATACAATATATTGATTACTAAGTATATAATCATTTATTTTCAAAACGGAAAAATTACCTTTTTTGGTATTTAATTCTCGGATAGGGGTATTAATTGTTTTAGGCTACATTCAATTTTGTAAGGTGATTTCAAAGATTTTGTTTATTCTTTTTATGGGTGCATCAATTTATGTTGCGGGTCAAAATGACAGTGTGCCCAATCAAGATCTTGAAACAATCTTTGTCACGTCACACCGGGATGGTCGCAAATTATCAGCGCTATCTACATCGGCATTGTATATATCCCCTCTTCAAATAAAGCAGTCAGGAACTACCCGATTACAACAAATACTTTCAGAGCAACCCGGTATTAATATTGTGCCACAGGTTAATGGTCTGGGTTCGGGTATTCAATTGCAGGGCTTTAATCCTGAGTACACCATGATCCTAATCGATGGCGAACCTGTAATCGGAAGAAATACCGGTTTGCTCGACCTCAATCGAATTACTCTGAATCAGGTAAAACAAATCGAAATTGTAAAAGGACCCAGCAGTAGCCTGTACGGATCTGAAGCGTTGGCCGGTGTGGTCAATATTATTACTGACCAAAGTCACGATAATAATTTCAGACTTGGTCTGAGAGAATCTTCCCATGCTACCACGGACATCAATGGAATGGGATCCTTACATTCAGAACATGGAGGATTATTGGTTCAGGCGTCCCGATATGCTACTCAAGGATACGATCTCGCGCCTGAGTCATATGGTAAAACAGTATCTCCTCATCAACAATGGAATGCATTTGCAAAATACCATTACAATACCGGTCATCATGAATTTTTATTAAGTGGTCGATATTTTGATGAGCATCAACAGGCTCAATATTTAGTCAATGAAATCGCCACGAGCGGTCATGGGCTAATCCGGGATTGGATGATCAATCCGGTTTGGAAATATAAAATGACGGAACGATTGCATAGTGTATTTAGAACGTATTATACCAAGTATGACGCCACGGCGTTATTGCTGAATGACCATACAGGAGAGACGATCAGTCAAGATGATTTTCATCAGTCATTTACACGTCTTGAGTGGAATCCTAAGTACCTGATTGATCAAAGGCAAACCTTGATCGGAGGCTTAGGCTACGTACACGAGACGGTCAATACAATTCGATACGGCAACGGTGGAGGTAAGTATCAAAACACATCCTATGAATTTGTTCAGTACACGCTCAGGCCAAGTGAAGCAAAGGAAATCAATCTCGGTTTGAGATACGATCATAATAATGTGTACGGGGGACAATTAAGCCCTAAAGTTTCATTCATTACCCCTCTATTCAATAATGTAATAACCTGGAATGGATCCATTGGTTCGGGATTTAAATCACCGGATTTTAGACAATTGTATCTGGATTTTACCAATGCAGCAGGAGGCGGATATAGAGTGTATGGCAGGGAAGTGTTATCAGACAAACTGATTCAAATAAAAGACCAAATCAGTGGATATCTCAAAGACATATCCAACGAACCATCTATCAGACCTGAGAGTTCGTTTTCAATCAATACGGGCATCACATGGAAAACGAATCAAACGATGAGGTGGAATCTTTCCTATTTCAGAAATAATGTTACCGATTTAATCGAAACAGAACCCATTGCTCAACTAAAAAATGGAAGTAATATCTATAGTTATTTCAATATTAATAAAGTCAGAATCGAAGGCGCTGATCTTTCCATGCAATGTCAATTGAATGATGCTATCAAATTTACAGGTGGTTATGAATTGCTCTATGCATATGATCTCAATCAACTTGATTTACTAAAAGCAGGTAAAAAATACAGGAGGGATCCGGCCAGCTTAAGCAGTGTTCTGATGTCAAGAAGTGATTATTATGGTTTGTCCGAGCGAAGTCGACACAATGTGCAATTTTCTCTTCTCTTTCAACCCAAAGAATCGGTTTGGAATGCTTCGATCCGAATGCAGTACCGCAGTAAGTTTGGCATTGGAAATAACGCAGGACTTGTACAGGGGGGTAATGTTTTTGTTTCCGAAAAAAGCGGAAATGATATCCTGGATCGATACGACGATTTTGTACACGGATATGCTTTAGTGCATGCCAACCTGGGCTACAATGGATTTAAAAAAACGGAGATATTGATTGGGATACAAAATATTTTAAATAAAACGATCCCCTCTGCACTGCCGACACTAGCACCCCGGTCCATGTATGTAAATATCAATTATACCTTATCTAAAAATAAAAATTAAATATCATGAAACAATTTGTAATTATTTTATTGAGTGCCCTTGTACTATTCAATTCATGCAAAAAGGATGATACTACTTCAGGTGCTACCGCATCGGTTTCCAAAACGATCACGGACCTGGCAGCAGACCCGGGTACGGGAGTAGATCCTGCCACCGGTCAGACACTCGGCACGATAAATAAATTTACTTTGTTCAATTTTAAATCAGGCTCCATCATTTCCAATTCCGATAGCGCCAGCACGAAATGGGATATCGGTTTTAGAGGTACTACTATCATATTTAACAGCGGTGTAAGTGGTCCGGGTACTGCCGGTGCTCAAATACAGGATGGTACTTTTGATGGTATCAC
Source organism: uncultured Saprospiraceae bacterium (assembly GCA_937867195.1). Classification (GTDB taxonomy): domain Bacteria; phylum Bacteroidota; class Bacteroidia; order Chitinophagales; family Saprospiraceae; genus JADJLQ01. The sequence goes on from CALMKY010000636.1 coordinate 7,093, forward strand.
TACGGCTCCAAGCACAGGATATATTTCAGATAATGCAACTTCTTATGCTATTCCGGTTGGTTCGGGTAAAGGATGGTATACTTACAACGGAGCTACTATGGTGATCTCTCCTACTGCTGGTAAAATACTAATCATCAAGACCGCCGATAACCATTATGTAAAAATGGAAATACTGAGTTATTATAAAGGTGCCCCTGCATCGCCGGTTAATTCGATTCCTGCGAGATATTATACATTTAGATATTTCTATCAGGGAGATGGTGGTACGGCGCTTAAATAAGCACCAACATTTTTCAAGCAGCGTCGGATAACATCTAATTTACCTGACCACTCAGAACAGCACGGAAATAATACGCAATATTACATTGATGTTTCCGTGCTTCTATTTCAATAAAGAAGCCAATTTAACTTAATCCGGTGCACCTGGTTCAGATGCCTGGATAAACCTTATTGGTTCTGCACTATATTTGCGCCCACATGCCCACGGTTCTTTCTATCATCATACCATCTTATAATGAATCACGTACCATCATTAAAATATTAGAAGCGGTAGAAAAGGTAAATCTTGAACATGATATTCAAAAAGAAGTTTTGATCATTGATGATGGCAGTCAGGATGCTACAGTTCATCTGGTGCAATCCTGGATAAAATCAAAAGAACGGTACAGGATAATCCTTCACGGAACGAATCAAGGCAAAGGGGCTGCAATACAAACCGGTATACAACAAGCTACCGGAGATTATATCGTGATACAAGATGCTGACCTGGAATACGATCCTGAAGAGTATAATCTACTGCTTGCTCCGATTTTGTCCGGTAAAGCAGATGTAGTATACGGTTCCCGGTTTATAGGCAGTAATCCACGCAGAGTTTTATTTTTCTTTCATTCGATTGGAAATAAGTTTCTTACTTTTTTATCCAATTTGTTTACCAATGTCAATCTTACCGACATGGAGACTTGCTACAAAATGTTTAGAGCCCCGATTCTTAAATCGATCCAACTTACAGAAAAAAGATTTGGATTTGAACCTGAAGTAACAGCTAAAGTTTGTCGCATACCCAATATAAGACTTTACGAAATCGGTATTTCATATCATGGTCGATCGTATGCAGAGGGTAAAAAAATAAACTGGAAGGATGGATTCAGGGCTATTTATTGCATTCTAAAGTACAATTTGATACACAAAAGTTGATGTGGTTATTTAAGGAGTATTTTTTCTCCTTTATTATTTACCCTATAAAATTTATTATCTTCAATCAACAGTGCCTCACTCTTTTCCCGGGCATGCGGTACATCCGTATCAAATACCCTTCCTCCGTAATGCATCGTCACGACTTCAGCAATGATGGTATGTCCGGTGACGACATGATTTGCTTTATAATAATCCAGGGTGCTGTCAATCTGACCCACCGTGGCCAATGGCGATTGATAGTAACCACGGTACCAAAATGGACCCCGATCACCATATAAAAGATCGATCACAGGATCCTGATAATTATAGGTGGTATCACCATAGTATGGTCTCACCAGATTATTTAATTTATTGAGAGAGAGACCCAATTCGTTTACGGAACGGGACACCCCTCCGTGCATAAAGAGAATATCATTTACTTTTTCGATCACATTCTTGGTACGCAACCATCGACCCAGCTCGGTGTTTTCTGTAAACAACGAAACATAACTTACATTCATCAGTCTGGCGAATGCGGTGTACTTGGGATGAACGTATCTGAGGTCTCCGGTAAGATTCATGATTTCATGATTTCCTAAGATAAAATGAACATATCCGCCGGCAGCTTTGGCTTTGTCTTCGAGATAATAAATAAACCAGAGAACTTCGTTGAGTTGACTCCCCCGGTCAAAAAAATCACCGCATAATACTAAATGACCGTTACCAAATATCCAATTGAAATCTGTATCAATTACTCCATTGCCTTGAAGTAAAAGCCGGAAGGCCTTAAAATTAGATTCAATATCAGAAAGTGCCAGTATCTTATTGACTTTACTGAATTCCGTTTTTTCGATTTCGAATTTTTGCTTCATGGTTACCTGGAATGTTTTGCCAGGTATGTCGGTATTAATTGTAAGTTTAATATTCTTTCGATCTGCCAATTTATAACTATCCTGTTCTGTAAATTTCTGACCATCTTTTTCAAGGATATAATTAACAAATACTTTTTCTTTATTGTACAGTACATAAGGTCCATCCACCTGGGTAGCTCCATTCGCTTCAGGATCGTGGCTACTGAGAAAGAAGGAGTGCATACAAAGGAATATAAAAATAAGATTCATATTATATTACATCATACCTATATCCATTAACTCGTTTGAGTATACTGGTATATTTAAGGTTTTATTAAAGTTTCAAAATTTTTCAAGGTTACAAATCTAATAGAATAACTAAAGCAACTTACAGATTTTCAAGGAACAAGTAAAAAAATTTTCCTTAAGCCCCGGATTCACATTTATGATCCTATAAAAATGAATGTGCAAACCTGGATCATCCGGGATTCTTATGATTATCCTCATCTTTGCAAGATCGGTAAGCCAATGAAAAAAGATATTCTAACGCGCGAGGATATAGACGTGATCGTAAAATCATTTTATGACAAACTACTAGTGAACCCTTTGCTGTCGCCAATATTTACAGACGTGGCAAAAATCGATTTAGAAAAGCATTTACCCCTGATTGCAGACTTTTGGGCATTTCTTTTGATGAATCAGGAAGGCATTTATTCAAGAAATGTCATGAGTCCTCATTTATCCCTTGCTAAAAAAACAACTATGGAAAAAGCTCAGTTTGACGAATGGCTTAAGCTGTGGTGTGAAACGATCGACGAACTCCATGAGGGAGAAAAAGCTGAAGATGCTAAATATCGTGCTGGAAATATTGCGTTGATGATGCAACACAAGATTAAATATATGATTTAATCATTTCTGAATTCTAACGAGTCATTTTAGAGCACAAACACGAATTTCTGATTAAAATTCCAAATTTTTTTTAACAATTCTAAAAAGGTAGTTTTTTTTGTTAAAATATTGAAAATAAATTCCTTACCAACTACCATTTTTCTAATATATTTGTTTCCTTTGCGTTCCAATTCCGTGAATAATTGATTTTTAAAATTTGGGCAAAGTTTTTGCTTTTATAACTATCCAATAAAGGATTTTAACAGGAAGTAATGAAGTGGTTTAACTTTTTTAGTCAGGAATTGGCCATTGACCTCGGTACAGCCAATACACTGATCATGCAGAATGATCAGATTGTAATCGATGAGCCATCCATTGTGGCCATTAATCGCAAAACAGGCGAAACCATCGCTGTTGGATCTCGTGCTATGCAGATGCACGAAAAGACCCATGAAAATATCAAGACTGTGCGTCCGCTGAAAGATGGTGTAATTGCGGATTTTCAGGCAGCCGAAAAACTTATTGAGGGACTTATCAATATGATTGGCACCAAGCGTAGTTTTTTTACTCATCTAAAAATGGTGATCTGTATACCCTCGGGTATTACCGAAGTAGAAAAGCGCGCTGTATTTGACTCTGCGGATCATGTGGATAGTAAAGAGACTTATCTCATTCATGAACCCATGGCAGCTGCTCTTGGGATCGGTCTGGATGTGGAAGAACCGGTCGGCCACATCATCATTGATATTGGTGGTGGTACTACCGAGATCGCTGTGATTGCGATGTCCGGAATCGTGACGGACCAATCGATCCGTACGGCGGGTGATGAATTTAATTATGATATCATGGAGTATATGAAGCGCGCTCATAATATCCTGATCGGGGAACGAACTGCAGAACAATTAAAAATTAATGTAGGCTCAGCCCTTAAACAATTGGAAGTGGCTCCTGATGATTATCCTGTAAATGGTCGTGATTTGATGACCGGGATTCCAAAGCAAATCACCGTAGATCACGCAGAAATTGCAACCGCTTTGGATAAATCTATTTCTAAAATCGAGGATGCTATTCTTAAAGCCCTGGAGTCTACACCTCCGGAACTGGCAGCTGATATATACAAAAACGGTTTACATCTTACAGGTGGAGGCGCTTTGCTGAGGGGTCTTGATAAAAGGATCAGCGCAAAGACAAAACTTCCTGTCAAGGTCGTTGATGATCCTTTACGCGCTGTGGTCAGGGGTACCGGATTGGCATTGAAAAATTCTGATCGATATTCTTTTTTGATTGACCGCAAAAGTGTTTGATCTTTGATACCGGCTTTATGCAAAATCTGTTTGCTTTCTTTTACCGGTATGCTTACGTCTTCCTGTTCCTGGTCCTAGAATTTATAAGCATTCGGTGGATTGTCCAAGGCAATAAAGAACAACGTGCCATTTTTATGAATTCTTCGACGATCATTAGTGGTAAATTATATGATCGTTTCAGCAGTATAAAACACTATTTTGGGCTGAGAAAGGAAAATCAAACCTTGGCAAATGAAAATGCATTTCTTAGGGCCAGGTTGTCCAACCTGGAGCAAGAGCTTATAACCACAAGGCCTGACTCTCTTCGTGACTCTACTTACCGGCAGCGCTACTTACTTATTCCGGCAGAAGTAGATAATAACTCTATCGAATTCAGAAATAATATGATGACCATCAATCGTGGTTCTTTGCAGGGAGTTACTAAATTCAGTACGGTGATTGAGCCCAATGGAATTGTGGGATTTATAAAGAATGTAGGCAGCAGGTATTCTTCGGTCATGTCCATACTCAATAGTAATGCCCGTACCAGTGTAATGATCAAAGGTAGCCGTACCATCGGTAACCTGGTCTGGGATGCAGGTTCGCCAATGGAAATGAATCTAGAAGCTGTTCCAAAGCATGCATTCGTCCACCAGGGAGACACCATTCTTACTACCCCGTATTCACATTTTCCTTCAGGACATCCGGTAGGAGTGATTACCAAAGCAATCGTAGAGCCCGGCGAAAATTTTTACACCATTCGCATTAAATTATTCAATGACCTGAGTAAAGTAAGTCAAGTCTATGTGGTTACCGATTTACATAAAAATGAAATTGACAGTATTGCCCCACCTCAAAACCTGATCAAATGAATGCCGTGTGGTTAAAACAAGGATTGAGTTTTTTATTTATTTTTTTATTTCAGGTATTGGTTTTAAAACAGGTGCATCTAATCTGGGGTTCTTTTAATTATATCTCATTGATTATTATTCCACTTTGGTACATGTTATTGCCGGTGCAGACACCCAGATGGTTGTTGGTAGCTATCGGTTTTATATCCGGAATGTTGGTGGATTGGTTTTACGATTCACCCGGGGTATTTGCAAGTGCCGGTACGTTTATTGGATTTGCAAGACCGATCATATTGTCATACGTGGAGCCAAAAGGCGGATTCAGAAGCATCTCAATTCCCAGTAAGTTTCATCTTGGACTCAATTGGTTTGTAACTTATGCCAGCGTAATGTTACTGGTCTACCTGTTATTTTATTTTTCAATGGAAGTATTTACGCCCGCTTATCTTGTCAAAATTTTACTCAAAACCATATTCAGTTTTATCCTGAGTATTTTATTGATGTTGTTGTATGTATTTATTTTTGATCCGGAGTAGATTCACTCATTTTGAAGATCTTCTTTCTACATAAAAGCGATCCATTGATAATGTCAACATCGGATGATGTTTAGAAATTCTCACCGTTATTTCAATAGACATTGAGGTGAGTTGTCTTATTTTTTGCACGATGCGATCTGCGACATCTTCCAGCAAATGGGAAGTAATGTTCATTTGCTCCTTACATACCCGGATTATTTGTTCATAATCGATGGTATGGGCCATGTCTTCATGATCGTGATGACCGGCCGGCATGGTTACATAGATGTCTATCGTAAAATCATTACCTATTTTTCTTTCAATTTCATAAAAGCCATGATAAGCAAAAATTTTGATCCCCTCGACAGCGATCGTTGTATTATTCATTTTAGCAAAGGTAAGTCTATTGACGTCAGCTTTTTTAGGTTAATAAGTTTCAATGTGTGGACGGCAAATTGCATAATTATTACTTGCCCCAAGCCCTGAAGGAAGCCAAAGACAAGAAATAATAAGATTTCTTTGTTCAATTCTACCGCGCTTGAGGATTTAGAGGGGCAAACAAGAAAGTCTTTTTCTGCATTTTGGCATGCACACAGTTTCAATGGTCTTAAGCCAGCATCTCTAAATTCAGTAACTTTATAACGATGAAATCAAACCATAAGGAAGACCGTTACCAACACCATGATTATTATCAGATCGATGAGTTACTCAGTGAAGATCATTTGCTGGCACGACAGGTCGTACGGGATTGGGTCAAGCAGGAAGTATCGCCGATCATAGAAGAGTATACAGATCAAGCTAAATGTCCTGTGCATTTATTTAAAGGATTGGCAGAGATCGGTGCATTTGGTCCCAGTTTGCCCATAGAATACGGTGGGCAGGGCATGGACGAAATCGCGTATGGTGTGATCATGCAGGAACTAGAGAGGGGTGACAGTGGTATACGATCGATGGCATCAGTACAGGGATCCCTCGTCATGTATCCTATCTATAAATACGCAAGCGAAGATCAAAAGAAAAAATACCTTCCTAAACTTGGATCCGGGGAGCTCATCGGTTGTTTTGGTCTCACCGAGCCTGATCATGGGTCAGATCCCGGGTCAATGAAGACGAGAGTAAAAGATAATGGCGATCATTATATTCTCAATGGATCTAAGCTTTGGATTACCAATTCACCTATCGCCGATCTCGCGGTCGTTTGGGCTAAAGATGATCAAAGTATTATACGGGGTATGGTAGTAGAAAAAGACAGCAAAGGATTTTCTGCACCCGAAATACATGGTAAATGGTCTTTACGTGCATCCATTACGGGGGAGCTTGTATTTGAAGATGTCAAAGTGCCTAAATCTCAAGTCTTTCCCACAATAGAAGGGCTCAAAGGTCCTTTGTCCTGCCTTTCCAAAGCCAGGTATGGGATTGCATGGGGCGCTATCGGTGCTGCCTTGGATTGCTATGATACAGCATTGAGATATTCCCTGGAGAGAATCCAATTTGGAAAACCGATCGGTCAGTTTCAATTGACTCAAAAGAAACTGGCTGAGATGATTACTGAAATAACGAAAGCGCAATTACTGGCCTGGAGATTAGGGACACTAGCCAATCAAGGTAAAGCGAGCCCTGCCCAGATATCGATGGCAAAGAGAAATAATGTGTATACTGCACTTACCATTGCACGGGAATCCAGGCAAATACTTGGTGGCATGGGTATTACCAATGAATATCCCATCATGCGGCATATGATGAACCTCGAAACAGTGCTTACCTATGAAGGCACTCACGATGTCCACCTATTGATCACCGGCATGGATGTAACCGGTTTAAATGCATTTGCCTAGATTTATTTGGTAAATAAAATATCAGATGTCATTTTTCTTGAGTTCATTACATAGTCCTGATCATTTTTAAGATCGTGGTAAAAACCCGGAATTATGATTTCCAGTTTTTGTTTCCAATTTTGAGTATGCAACATCTGTGTAAAACATTTAATTAATAAGTCAAGCATAATCGAGACGGCAGTCGAAGCACCGGGTGATGCACCCAATAGTCCTGCCAATGTGCCATCCTGAGTATGTACCAATTCGGTCCCAAACTCTATGATTCCTTTACCGTCAGCATCTTTCTTGATGACTTGCACACGCTGACCCGCATTGACGAGAGACCAATCTGATTTTTGAGCTGAAGGATAGTATTCGAGCAATGCTTCAAACTTTTCATCAAAACCCATATTCACTTGTTCGATCAGGTATTGAGTAAGAGGTAAATTATGTAAACCTGCCTGGATCATTGGCCAAAGGTTATCCCAATCAATGGAACCGGGCAGATCCCAGTAAGATCCCTGTTTTAAAAACTTAGTGCTAAAGCCTGCATACGGGCCAAACAATAACTCACGCTTTCCTTCAATATACCGAGTATCCAGGTGGGGCACGCTCATAGGCGGCGCCCCCAGCTTTGCCTGCCCATAGACTTTAGCATGATGCAACGCGATAACCTCAGGATGGGTGCATTGCAACCATTTACCTCCAACGGGAAATCCTCCAAAGCCATCGATCTCATCTATTCGGGCTCTATTCAATAATCGCAAGGCACCACCACCGGCACCCACAAAAACAAACCGGGCTGCTATTTTAAATTTATTATCGTTGGGTAATGACTTTACCTCCAACTCCCATCGCTCATCCGGTTCGTTGCGATCAATGTCTTTTACATCATGATTGTATAAAATCGTCGTACGTTCGCTTTGATCAAGATGATGAATCAATTGTCGTGTAAGCTTACCGAAATCTATATCGGTACCGATCTTCATTCTGGTAGCTGCATAACTTTGATCTGTGCGATGGTTCATGATTAAGGGAAACCAGGCTTTCAATTCATCACGATGTTCGCTGTACTCCATACCGGCGAAAAGATGATTTGATGAAAGCGCTTCGTGTCTTGCTTTAAGATAATGTACATCCTGATCACCGGTTACAAAGCTATGATGGGATACCTGGTGTATAAAATGATTATCAAATTGATATCGTTTGACCAGGAAAGACCAAAACTCCCTGGATAATTCAAATTGACTGCAAATATGAATAGCTTTGGAGATATCGATTTGTCCATTTTTGAATGGAGTATAATTGAGTTCACAAAATGCCGAATGACCGGTGCCTGCATTATTCCAGGCATCAGAAGACTCCAGGGCAGGCTCGGGAAGTCTTTCTATAATATAGATACGATGATCAGGTAAAAGTTCATTCAGCAGGGTAGCCAAGGTAGCCGACATGATACCTGCCCCAATTAAAGCAATATCGGTCTTAATGATATCCATACAATGAATTTACTATCAAGGCATCATAAAACAATTATTTATTTCTGAATTTCATTATAAATTATTAACACTCCGATTGTATTTTCTCTTAATCAGACGCAATCAACCCATGTTACGGTCTTCAATGCAAGCTCATTAACCAGCATTTTCAAAAGTTACCTAATTCCAATTGTATGAGGATGGTGATTAAGTATAGATCCTGCCGACTGGTCATTTATCATGATCTTTGAATTTAGGGGAGTCATTACGCAACGAGACGGTAAAAAATATAGCAGAATGCAATTTTATTGTCTTATTAATTCTGGAATAAGTAGGAATTACAGACTTATATTTAAACAATAAAAAATAATTTGAATATTAGAAAGTTTTAAGGATACTTCACCATCTTAAATTTCGTTACGGTTTATATGAAAAACAATAAAATATTTATATTTTGGATTTGCTTAGTTGTTTCGTTTTTCTTAATTTTTTCATGCAAAAAGACAGACACGGAAAATGAAGGCGCCGTCAACCAGGTCTATCGGGATAAAACGGATTGTACAGGGAGCACACCAACCTATACAGCCGACATTGCTCCTGTACTGAATAGTTCATGCGCTATTTCCGGCTGTCATAATTCTCAAACGCGTGCACATAATCTGGATTTATCCAATTATTCCAGTACCAAAGGATCTTTTGATTTGCATTCATTGATATGCTCTATCTCATGGGACGGATGTGAGCAAATGCCACAGGGAGGATCAAAACTTCCGGATGCCACTATAAAGAAAATTATTTGCTGGTCAAAAAACAATTATCCTCAATAGATTTATTCACTGATTAACATCGTCGATTTTGTATCCATACTGGAAAATAAGTATCGTCCGATTATCAATGCCAGTAACAATACAATCATGGATACAATACCTACCATGCCATACCCTTTCAATATGGTTCCATTTTCCTGAGTTACCATCATGCCAGACAAGAAAGATGCAAATGAAGTGCCTAATTGTTGTACGCAAGAATTAAAACTCATAAAGCTTCCACGAAGATTGGTAGCAGGAACATTACTTAACATGGCTTGTGCTGTCACCGCTCTACCTGTCGAGGCTACAAACCAACTCGCAAAAAATAATAAGACTACGAGCAGGTGCACCTTAGGCATATGAGTGATCACCATTACGATGATCGATGAAAACAATACTGAATATGTAAATACATTAAGTTTACCAATTCGATCTGATAATTTACCCAATACAAATGCCGCCCCAAACGAACTCAGCCCTCCGATCAGGTACACCAAAGGGGTAAAATGCTTCGAGTATCCTTTGTTAAACTCGAGATAGGGATTGACAAAAGGAATGATCATAAAATGTCCCATCATCAATAATAATGAAAAGAACAGTGCATACAATTGTCTTGGATTTTGGATGATTTCTTCCAATGCTTTAAACTTAGAATTCTTATTATCCACCACGACATGATCCGTCATAGAAGGAATGTACCGGATCAACATCGGTACCAACGCGATGCCCAATACACCCACCAAAATAAATGGCGCATGCCAGCTGATCAGATTGGCTAAATACAATGCGAAGGGTACGCCAATAATGGACGCTACGGCAAAAGAAGACATGACAGCACCCATGGCAGCACCTCGGCGTTCATAACCAAATAAATCAGAGATAATGGACAATACTTGGGCGCCAATCAATCCTCCAAAAAGGCCTGCAATGACCCTTGCAATCATTAATAATGGAAAAGATGGAGCCAGTCCACAGGCAATCGTGCCTATCAAAAAGCCGATAAAAGCATTGATCAATATTTTTTTACGATCAAAATGATCTACAAAAAAAGCGGCAACAAATCCTGATATCGCCGCCGTCAGCGTATACGAACCCACCAATAAACTAAATTGGGACGGACTGATATGAAAATATGGCATCAGGTAATTACCCAATGGCATCATAATCATAAAATCAAGAATATGCGTAAAATTGATCGCAGCCAGAAGGAAGATGATCTGTCGATCATGCGATATTTTTAATTTTAATGAATCCAACATGAGAGAGCAAGCATTATTTCCTTACAATATTCACTTACTTCCTTACCGGATACAATAGATTATTTGTCAATAATTCTGTAATATTGAAAACACGGGGTTAAACCGTATGTATTATTTGGAAGTATGGGATATTATTTGTATGATGTATCATTCAATTGATCGTTTTGAATTGGATCCAACCATTCAATAAAAAAAATCTTCCATGAATAGTCTTAAATTTACAGTATGATTCAGGTCGCTATCATCGGTGGAGCAGGTTATACGGGAGGTGAGCTCATACGCTTATTGATCAATCACCCATTTGTAGATTTATCCTGCATTGTAAGTGAAAGCCAGGCCGGCAAATTAGTCAGTAGTGTACATACTGATTTAGTCGGTGATACCGATTTGATGTTTGCACCCAAATTGGATGGAAATCCTGAAGTGATCTTTTTATGTACCGGTCATGGTAAAGCAAAGGATTTTATTTCTACAACCAAGCTCGATAAAAAAACACGTATTATCGATCTGAGTATGGATTTTAGAATCGCAGATCCAAGTCATGATTTTATATATGGATTGCCCGAGCTCCAACGCAAAAAAATTAAATCCAGCAGGCACATAGCAAACTGTGGATGTTTTGCTACGGCCATTCAATTGGCGTTATTACCTTTGGCTAAGGCACAATTGCTGAACGATGATATCCATGTCCATGCCATTACGGGAAGCACGGGGGCAGGGCAAGCAATGAGTGATACATTGCATTTTAGCTGGCGAACCAATAATATCAGTATCTACAAACCATTTTCTCATCAGCATGTGCCGGAAATCAGGCAATCTCTATCTCAATTATATCCTGAATTTAAAGCCCCCCTTCATTTTATACCCGTAAGGGGAAATTTTACACGGGGTATTTTCGCAACCGTGTACACAAAATATAGCCAGGATCTTGATCAGGCCTATAAACTATATAATAAATACTATAATAATGAGCCCTTTACAAAAATCACTACGGTCAATCCGGATTTAAAGCAAGTGGTCAATACCAATAAGGCGTTGCTCTATCTCGAAAAACACGACGATCAATTACTCATTGTTTCCATGCTGGACAACCTGCTCAAAGGTGCCAGCGGACAAGCCATACAGAATATGAATATTATGTATGGCTGGCCGGAAGACAGTGGATTGAAAGTAAAGGGAATGGTATTTTAGATATTCCACCTTTGGACATTTGAAATGGTTTTGGGGTCAAGTTTCTAAATGGTAATTTTATTCATACCAGATGAACACGATCATTGGTCATTTATTCAGAAGTAATTACATTTGATTAAAATCATTTCTTTTCAATATATGTCATTTCGAATTCTTCTCTTTGCATTGATTTTAAATCCTGATTGGATTGCCGGACAATCCAACATTGTTTTCCACATCATGGGCAAGCAAGCCAGGGTCTATACGACCGCTCAAAATACGGATAACAAATTTTCGTTGACCCAAACCTCTTCTTTCATTTCAAAAGCTCAACCTTTTGAAAACGAAGTCATCGTATTCATAGATCCCGATAAAACATTCCAAACATATTTTGGTATAGGTGGAGCCGTGACCGATGCTTCCGCAGAGACATTTTATAAATTGTCAAAAGAAAAGCAAAAAGAAATTCTCTCGGCCTATTTTGATAAAGTCAAAGGTATAGGCTACAATATACTTAGAACCAATATCAATAGTTGTGATTTTAGTAGCGACACCTATACCTATGTTCGGGAGGGGGATAAAGATCTTAAGACATTTGATATCTCACACGATCAAAAATATAAAATACCATTATTAAAAGAAGCCTTCAGCGCGGGCAGTCAGATTCGATTGTTTGCAAGTCCCTGGAGCCCACCTGCCTTTATGAAAGACAATAACGATATGCTGCATGGAGGAAAACTTAAAAGGGAATTTTACCAGGCATGGGCTAATTACTATCCCAAATTCATTAAAGCATATGAAAAACAAGGATTGCCAATATGGGGAATCTCCATTCAAAATGAACCCATGGCTACTCAACGATGGGAAAGTTGTATTTATTCAGGGGAAGAGGAAAGAGATTTTTTAAAGAACCATCTTGGGCCTACCCTGGCACGATCCGGGCTTGCAAACAAAAAAATCATTGGATGGGATCATAATCGTGATTTGATGTATCAGCGCGCCAGTACATTACTCAACGATCCGGCAGCATCCAAATTCTTATGGGGCATTGGGTTCCATTGGTATGAACCGTGGAGTGGTGGTGATCCGATGTATGAAAATCTTAAACTCGTGCATGAATCCTTTCCGCACACGAATCTATTGTTTACAGAAGGATGCAAAGAATCATTTGATTTTAATAAACTCAATGATTGGAAATTGGGAGAAAAATATGCTTCCAATATGATGCACGATTTTAATAATGGAATGGTTGGTTTTACAGATTGGAATATCTTGCTGGATGAAACGGGTGGGCCCAATCATGCCGGTAATTTTTGCTTTGCCCCGATACATGCCAATACTCAAACCGGAGATTTAATTTATACCAACGAATATTATTATATCGGGCATTTTTCGAAATATCTGCAGCCCGGAGCAAAAAGAATCGTTAGCAGTGCGAGCAGAAGTCAATTAACCACAACTGCATTTATCAATCCTGATGGTAAAGTCATCGTCATCGTGATGAATGCTTCTGATCAGGGCACTGATTATTATTTATGGAATCATGAGCAAGCTGCCAAGATAAGTTCTCCGGCCAGGTCGATCCAAACCATCGTATTGTGATATGGATTATTTAAGTCATTCTTGGCAAATCTTTCTGGCATTTTTATCCGGGGTGATAAGAAATGTATTTTGGATTTTATTTATCCTTGAATTATCCCTTCTGATCTGGTGGACTATTGATCAAAGAATACATAAATACAATTCGGGAAATCCGTATATCGTTTGGGGGTTTATTTGGTTGGTGGTATCCTTACTGTGTAAGAAAGTATTTCGATTACAAGGATTGGCATTGATCATGGTTTGGATTCCGGGTATTCCAATATTGGCTTATCTGGTATTTTTATTAGCCGTGATGATCATTGCACTTTTTTCAGGGCCGATTCGATGGAATTAAAATAGGTCATTTACCTGAAGACCGCTTGAATAAACAGAGCCGAGAATGGGATTTGAACCCACGACCTGCTGATTACGAATCAGCTGCACTACCGCTGTGCTATCTCGGCTTATGAGATCTTACGATGCTTATAAATTTACAACAAACTCACCGGATTCATGCATAAACTTTTTTGAAAATTATGCAATTCTGTATTGATAGGCTTTGGGTTTAGTGAATGCCCTTAATCCCTGATGAGAAAGGGTAGACCCAAATCCTGAATGTTTGCGGCCGCTCCACGGGACGGCGGCACTGACACGATCACAGCAATTCCAATAAACAGTACCGGCATCTAATTGAGAAAACAGCTGATCTGCTCTGTCCTTGGATGAAGAGTAAACAGCTGCAGTCAATCCATATTCACTATCATTCATGAATTGAATCGCCTCAAGATCATCGTTGACTTTCATTATTCCAATAATGGGGCCAAAGCTTTCCTCGTGCATTACCTTCATCGAGTGATCTACATTGACCAGTACAGTAGGAGCATAAAAATATCCTTTCCGATCAATCCGATGACCGCCCGTTGCCAACTGAGCTCCTTTCGATATTGCATCTTCTACCTGTGATTGCAGTAAATCCAATTGCGGTTTACGGCTGACTACGCTGATATAGGTAGATGGTTCGTCAGGGGCACCTATTTTCCAGGACGTTACTTCTTGTATAAATTCCGAAACAAACTGCTCATAAATATTCTTATGAACATAAATTCGCTCTACAGCGCAACAACTTTGTCCATTATTATAAAATGCACCATCTGCGATACCTATGGCAGCAGCTTTTACATCGGGTGCATCTTCAGCTATGTAAACCGGATCTTTACCACCCAGCTCGAGTTGACAAGGTATCATTCGTGTCGAGACTTTTTGATAGATATATTGACCTGTTTTATATGATCCGGTAAAAAAGTATCCATCAAAGGGCATATCCAGTAAAACATTGCCGGTCGTCCCGGCACCCATGGCTACCTGAAATACATCTTCCGGTATACCTGCTTTCCATAAAAATTTCTGAATTTCTATCCCCGTCAGAGTAGCATACTCAGATGGTTTATACATGACTGCATTACCTGCCAGCAAGGCCGGAATCCAAACATTGACACCTACATTATATGGATAATTCCAGGCGGATATATTGCAAATGACGCCCAGGGGTTCATATTCAATCTTTTCGATCATGGAAGATGTATCGGTCATTATTTCAGATGAAAGATACTTTTCAGCGTTGGAGGTAAGCCAATTAATTCGACCGCAGGCCCCATTTACCTCATTGCGACTTTGTTGTAATGGCTTACCCATTTCAGAGGTAAGTACGGTAGCTAAAGGTTCCACATTGGATCTTAATAATTCAGCAAATCGATTTATGATTGCAATGCGGTCATCAAGAGGTATGGTGTGCCATTTTTTTTGACCTTCTTTTAAGAATTGAAGCTTTGATAAAAGTGATTCACTCGTATCCTCATTTAATTGAGCAATGATTTCTTCAGTGGCCGGATTGATGATGGTCATAATTTAATTTCAAAGATATATTTAAAACATCGAGAGATAAATAATTCATTTTTGTTAAATTAATAATGTTAGATGCGAAATAAATTTCGCTGTACCAGTATACTACTTTTTTTCACGACTTGACAAAGAAGAAATGGTATTACAACTGATAGATGTGAAATAAATTTCACTGTACAATTATTGTAACCTTTTTCTTTGACCAATTGACAATAAAAAGGCAGATCGGATATCCTGTGAAAAATGCTGATGATCCTGTAATAAGTAAAGCCTTTCCGGATGCCACTGGACTCCGAGGAAAAATGGATTTTGTACCGGATCTTTATATTCAATCGCTTCGATCACCTGATCTTCTGATCTGGCGCTTATGGTTAGCGGGTCGGCGATGATGCCCAATGCCTGATGATGAGCCGAATTGACAATTCCCTGATCTGTATGGACGATGGCCTTTAGAAGACAATCCGGTACTATGTGCACATCGTGTATATGATCGTTTTCGGGTCTTTTCCGATGATCTTTTAATCCATGCTCTTCCAGGTCTTGTATCAAGGTACCACCCAAAGCTATGTTTGCGATTTGCATACCTCTGCAAATGGCCAGGATCGGCATCTCCAGTACACGAGCTTGATTGAAAATATTAATTTCAAATTCATCTCTGATTTCGTTAAATAGAGTCGCTTTGGGGTAATCAAACCGCTGATTATTATAAAACCTGGGGTGAACATCGACTCCTCCGCTCAATACCAAACCATCGCATCGTTTGAGATCATCGTAATTCTGAGTTTTATAACTAAGGATTATAACTTCTATCCCTTTTGAATCTCCCTTAACCCAAGGTGCATAGTATTGAAAGTTAGTATCCGATTCAGTAATACCTATCGTCATCATGGCAATTAGAATGCCTCGGTGTAAAGAGCTTTAAAATCTGATTCCGTCACAGGCTTAGGATTATTAGGATGGGCAAAATCTTCAAAGGCAAGTCGCGACAATGTATCTATGTGCTCCGCTTTTACCTGAATATCCCTTAATCGATGGGGTATATTGATTTTATAATTTACTTCAAATAGATATTCGACCACGGCCTCACCTCCGGGCGCGGACAGATTCAATGCTTGTGCTATTCTATTAAATTTATCTTCTGATCCTGAAATATTAAATCGCATGCCATACGGTATGTTCACTGCATTGGCCAGGCCATGATGGGTATCCAGTAAGGCAGATAAAGGATGTGCTAATGAATGGACAACACCCAATCCTTTTTGAAATGCAATGGCACCCATCATACTTCCAAGTAACATCTGGGCCCGCGACGACAAATCCGGTGAATTCACAGCTTTTTCCAGAGAACCTCCGATAATCCTGATTCCCTCCAAAGCTATGCCATCACAGATGGGATGGTAATTTTTTGCAAGGAATGCTTCCATATTATGT
>CALMKY010000637.1 GCA_937867195.1 uncultured Saprospiraceae bacterium
GGCAATGATTTCAAAGTCTTTTTAATAGCCCCGATAATCAATGACTCATCATCTTCCCAGTTGTAAAGTTGATCTTCTACTGTTTCATTAAAAAGTTTATTTTTTCTTAGGAAACGATACAACTCCAATAAAGTCTCCAAATGGTTACGTTCGGCGATGTTTTTATCGGCGTATTTCTTATATAAATCTGTCTTAGCAAATTCCGAATATATATTTTTAAGGATGTCCTGATCGACGAGATTCGGGAAATTGCTTTTTTCGTAAAGTTTTTGAAGCTTTTTGTTATTGACCAGGCTTTGAATTAAATCATTATTAAAAAGCAGAGGGGTGAAGGCTTTGTCTTCTTCTGTCGGTATATATTTATTTGCGATGAGATCCGCCTCCATTTTAGCCTGGCGACAGATTTTCTCAATAAGATAAAGCTGGAAAAGGTATAGATTACCTGAAGATTTTACCGAGGCATCAAATAATTTATCCAGATTGGAATCCTGGAGGAAGGGATCTCTGTTTTTGGAATACAAGATCTGCATTACCTTTACTCGTAAATTTCTCCTACTTAACATGGGCTGCTGTCGTCACTTCTGATCGCGCAAATATAGAGGAATTTTTAGATATGAATTTTCAGTTTGGAGCTTGGATGAGCTTTTAATACCGTAAATTTGTTGATCGTTTTTTATTTCTAATATTATGAATAAATTTAATATTATCGCAGGCTTGCTCATTTTAGTGAGCATTGGCTTGTTTTTTTCGTTATCAAAAGATGTGAGCAGCTATGCCAATTTTAATGATGCTGCTGCCAGCAAACATAGGGTCAAAGTAGCCGGAATACTTGCCAAAGACAAGGAGATGATCTACAAACCGGAAGAAAACCCAAATTACTTTTCTTTCTATATGCGAGACCCAAAAGGCACCGAGAAAAAAGTAATATTACTTCAAGGAAAACCGCAGGATTTTGACCGGTCAGAACAGATCGTCGTTACCGGTGAAATGAAAGGTGAAGACTTCATTGCCAACGAAGTGCTTCTCAAATGTCCTTCCAAATATAAGGACGAAGAGATCTATATGAAAAAGCAAATCTGATCTGAATGTCATCTATCCAATACGTAGGTGAACATCTCTGGATCGGTCATCTTATTCATGCGGCTGTCATCATAGGCTTTCTGGCCAATATCAACGCATGTTATGCGTATTTTAAATCTGCAAAATCCGACTCTACCAGCTTTACGCAGTATGCGCGATATGCATTTTTAATACAATCGGTGATGGTATGGGGTACCATGGCCTTGATGTTTTATGCCATGTTTCACCACTATTATGAATATGAGTATGTAAGGCATCATATTTCAGATGACCTTCAGATGCGCTATGTGTTTGCAGCGTTTTGGGAAGGTCAGGAAGGAAGTTTTTTATTGTGGATGTCCTGGAATTCCCTTCTGGGGATGATCCTGATGTTTACAAGCGGAAAATGGGAGAAGCCTGCTTTGGCATTATTGGCAGCCCTCCAATTGATTTTATTTTCAATGTTATTGGGTGTTTATTTCGGTTCTTTTAAATTAGGCGCAAGTCCGAGTTTATTGGTCAGGCAAACATTTAATGCCCCGATCTTCGAAAATCCAAATTACTTATCATTGATGAAAAGCAATGGTCTCAATCCATTGTTACAAAATTATTGGATGACGATACACCCTCCTACTCTATTCCTGGGATTTGCATCGACGGTCGTGCCGTTTTTATTTGCATTTGCCGGATGGTATTATCGGGATGCCAAGGCTTGGCTAAAACCTGCACAGGAATGGGCTTTGTTTTCTGCCTTCATTCTTGGATTGGGAATCTTGATGGGAGGTGCCTGGGCTTACGAGGCACTGAGTTTTGGAGGCTACTGGGCATGGGATCCTGTGGAGAACATGTCGTTAGTGCCTTGGATCATCATGGTTGCAGGACTGCATACCAACCTGATTGCACGATCTACAGGTCGGGCGATTGGCAGTACCTATATCTATTATCTGGTTTCTTTTTTATTGATGTTGTATTCATCTTATCTCACGCGGAGCGGTGTCCTGGGAGACGCAAGTGTGCATGCTTTCTCAGACGAAGGTTTGGGTTGGCAATTGATAACCTTGTTTGTCGTATTTACCGGCATCGGTATCTACCAGTACCAAAAAGGCAAATCAATATTAATCCGGCAGACAGAAGATGAAAAAATCTATAGC
>CALMKY010000638.1 GCA_937867195.1 uncultured Saprospiraceae bacterium
CGTTGGGTAAAGAATCCCTTACCGATGTCAGGCTGGGCGATCAGGTAGGTAAAATTGTAACTGTTCTTTTTACGGACATCCGGGATTTTACCCCCATTTCCGAAAAGATGACTCCTGAAGAAAACTTCCGATTCGTTTCTTCCTTTAATGAAAGACTGGGGCCCATCATTAGATTGCATCGGGGATTTATCAACCAATATCTCGGTGATTCGATCATGGCCTTATTCCCTGCGGAACCTGAAGATGCTTTAAAAGCAGCCATCGAAATGCAACAAGCCATTCAGGTTTTTAACGTGGATCGGATGACATTGGGTTTAGAACCCATCAAGGCCGGCATAGGATTGCATACCGGGCCATTGATCATGGGTATCACCGGCGATGAACATCGACTCGATGCAGCTACCATCTCCGACACCGTCAACACAGCATCGCGTATAGAAAGTCTGACTAAGTATTTTAAATCACCCTTGCTCTTGAGCGGCGATACCTTGAATTTGATTGCAAATCCGGATAAATATCATTTACGACATTTAGGTAAAGCCCAATTAAAAGGGAAAAATAATCATGTGAGCATTATTGAATGTATCGATGGATTTTCTGAATCGGAATCCAAAACAAAACTGATTACCTTACCGCTGTTCAGGCAGGCGATGTCAAATTACCTGGATAAGAAATTTGCATCAGCCTATTCAGATTTTGTAGATATTCTCAAACTAGATCAAAAAGATTCGGTAGCTCAATATTACAAATCCAGTTCTCATAATTTTATCATACAAGGTGTGCCGGATAATTGGAATGGGGTAGAGACGATGAATAGTAAATAAAAGATCTATACTAATTACAATGTACGATGTAATGACGAATTATGGATGTACAGATGAGAATCGAGCAAGTGGTACAGAGCATATCGTGGGAAATTTGTACATCGTATATCGTACCTCGTAAATGAATTAGATTAATCCCATATTCTTATCTTTGCGGCCGCAAATGCAATATGATTTAATTATAGTGGGTGGTGGACCCATCGGTATCGTAGTTGGTATTGAAGCACAGAGAAGAGGATTAAATTACCTGATTCTGGAAAAAGGAGTGCTGGCAAATTCACTGTATAATTTTCCCACCAATATGACCTTCTTTTCTACTTCAGTTTTGCTGGAAGTCGGCGATGTACCATTTATCTCTCATACCGAAAAACCAACCCGTGCAGAAGCGTTGGAGTACTTGCGAAGAGTCACAGAGTCATTTAAGCTCAACATTCAATTTTATGAAACGGTAAACCGTGTGAGCAAGGAAAATAATTATTTTATAATTTACTCAAATAAGAAAAACTACACAGCAAAACACGTAGTGATTGCAACCGGGTTTTACGATCAACACGTAAAATTGAATATCCATGGTGAAGAGTTGCCGAAAGTAAAACACTACTTTGAAGATGCCCATCCGTATTACAAAAAGAATGTGACCATTATTGGTGCCGGTAATTCTGCCATCGATGCTGCCCTGGAATGCTGGCAAAAGGGAGCTAACGTAACGATGATTATCCGCGATGGAGAATTGCGGCAAAACATAAAGTATTGGGTAAAACCAAACATTGAAAATCGCATCAAAGAAGGAAGTATCAAAGCCTATTTCAAGGCGGATGCCAAAGAAATAAAAATATCCAGCATCCTGTTTGAGCAAGAAGGAAAGCTTATCGAAATTGATAACGATTTTGTCCTCGCGCTCACTGGATACAAACCCGATTATAAATTTTTGCGAAATGCCGGGGTGGAAATCCTGGAGGATGAATTTAAAACACCCTGCCACAATCCTGCAACGTTAGAAACCAATGTTCAGGGACTTTATTTGGCCGGGGTCATTTTGGGTGGTATGCACACCGGAAAATATTTTATTGAAACATCCAAAGACCATGGCTCTAAGATTATCAACCATATACTTACAGAGAAATTATGAATCAAAATTTAAAAGATATTGAACTTGTCATTTTTGATTGTGATGGCGTATTGGTCGATACAGAGCAAATTGCCAACAGAGTATTTATTCATGAAATTTCTAAATTCGGATTTAAACTCACCGCAGAAGAAGCATGGGCTCATTTTCCGGGTTCCCGGTTTTTGGCCTGTGTTGAATATGTTGAAAGGACAAACGGTCGAAAAGTGCCTGCTGATTTTTTGGATATTTATCGCAAAGCCAGTGCAGAAGCATTTGCGAATGAAGTAGAGGCCATTCCGGGCATTGATTTGATTTTATCCAACCTGGCTTCCCCTAAAGTGGTTGCATCGAACGGACCAATGCATGCGATCGTATCGAATCTGACCACTGCTAAACTGATCCAGCATTTTCATCCAAATCATTTATTTAGTGCTTATACCCGTCAAAAATGGAAACCGGATCCTGATCTGCATTTGAGTTCTGCCGAAGCATTGGGTGTACCTCCCGGTAATTCGGTTGTTATAGAAGATAGTGTACCGGGAATCGAAGCTGCTATAGCCGCCGGCATGCAGGTTATAGGATTTACTCATGATGGTCGCAATGAT
>CALMKY010000639.1 GCA_937867195.1 uncultured Saprospiraceae bacterium
TATAGGAAAGTTTGCCCTGGCATGAATTAGAAGATCCCCCGTCAAAATCTTTTGATAGCACCAAAATCTTTCCTTGAATGGGTATACCAATCTGTACCGGCGCAGGGGGACAAACTGCACGTGGAGGTTCCCGGTTGGATATTATAAGTTTTGAAACAGATGAATCTCGATTACCACAAAAATCAACAGCATAAGTCTTTAGTCGATGTATTCCTACGGGTAACGGATTAAGAAACAATATTTTTCCAAATTTGAAACCATCTTGGAGATCGATGGTGCCATCTGAGTTTAGATCCAATTTGAAATCAGTGGAAATCAAATCTTTTAAGGTACAATTATCATCTACATCAACCGGGACAATAAATACATCCGATGTACAATTGCTGTTGGCTGTGATTGTTGTATCGTGCAATTGTAAATTCGGTTTAATTGTGTCCTTAAAATGTATGATCTGGGTATATTTCATGATCCCATCACCCCCATCTTTTAATGCTCTGAAGATGCAAAATCGATCTCGAATATCAGCTACCAGCGAATCATTGACGATGATTTCCTTCGTATTATACTTCATATTGACAGCGCATGGTTCGGTCACGGTCCATATTCGATAAAGCAGACTACATTCTGAAATCAGGCCATTCGTTGAAAAGCTATCCTGATACGATATGTGGATCAATTCAGGATACTGATTTTTTATTGAAGGTAATCCGATCAATACATTTTTAATGGAATCATTTTGAGAATTATTAAGATTACAGTCCAACGTTAGGTCGGAAGGAAATACGACTTCAAACTCAGATAAAGGTTTGATGATTAATTTTTGTGTCAATGAAATGATGTCCGGACGGCAGGTGGCACTAAGCGCCCACTTTCGAACGATTATTTTTTGATGACATGAATCCGAAGCAAGGCTGTCCCTGGAATCTACCCGCCAGCCGGCATTACATTTTTTTTGAATTGTAAATTCATTTTTTCCTGGTGCTTTATTCCAGACAGGTTTGTAAAAGAATGAATCTACTGAAAACGCTTTGGTTTGCAATGTATCATCCTCAAGCCATGATTTACAATAAATCACTTCATTCGGGGATATACAATCCGGATAATGATAACCTGACGAATCATAGATAGCTCCCGGATGGAATGGGCCGCCATAGTACCGACTGAAGTTTTGGTTGTTGTTTCCTCCGAATTTACCAGGCCATTGACCTATCTGATACACATCACCTGAGCAATTATTATTGCAACATGCGGTTGATGGTATCCTTTTGTTTGCATCAACATAGAGTATAATTTCCGGTAAAGAATTGAACATAGGACTGATCGTATCCTTAACTGTCATATTAATCTCTGTGGAACTAAATTCATCGGCATACCTTGAAAAAGTTTGGCGCCAATACATGCCGGAGCAGCTATTGGAATCATTGAGCCAAGACGGCAACGAGTAATTGAAATTAAAACTGGTATCTGAATAAGATCCCATGTATTGATCAATACAATGCAATGAAAATAGCGGATGACACGACGGTGATTGATTCACCGTAGATCTGAACTCAGGGATGGTCAAATAATTAAACCAATCGTGCGCACTGCATGTAAAGTTCTTCGGCTGAGAATACAAATTGCAATTTGCAAAGGATCGAATGACCAAGTTTGTATTACCGCAATGCGGAATGTCCACGGATTCCTGAAATACATTTGCTGTGAGCCAACGATCGATTAAAACATCATAATACGATTTATTTGCATTGTAACCTGCATTAGTCTGACAAAATGCATTGACCTGATTCAATAATTTGGCTTTATAGTAATCAACAGAATCTTTGACGGCGATCAATGAATAGATCGAGGTGCAACAATGATTTGAAGAATCAGCTCGTACATAGTCGACAGCATTGATTTTTGACGTGCAGGTGGCACTATCCAAATAAGCTTCTGCTACAGATTTGATTTGGGTGGCAGGCTGCACATTTCCTTCAATCAGTATGCAAATATTTTGCCTGGTTACATTAAAACATTCATCAAAAAATGA
>CALMKY010000640.1 GCA_937867195.1 uncultured Saprospiraceae bacterium
TAGATATGGCCAATTTTGGGAGCTTGTCTGCCTCCACCCGGAGGGCCCATCATACCCGGCATTTGTGCGAAAGTGGGCAATGTAAAAATCGCCATGATTAGGAAACTGAAAACAAATTTGAGATTCTTCATTTTTATTGAATTTATGCATACAAAAATGGAGGTTGTGCAATGGCCCATTGGCAGAAATATGCCATTTGACACTTAAACTATATGAAATGACCAAATTTATAGATGAGCTGGATCGACACCACCTGATAGAATTAAATGCTCTGAAAATCAGTCGATTATCCCACAAAAGCGTATTCAATAGATAAATTAAGTCATTTCATCTGTATTTTCTGCGAAATAAAAGATTAGAAATCTTAAGGCCTCCTACACATTGTAAGTTTGTATCGAAATTCAATATGGTAAAGCTAAAAATCGATAAAACAGATATGGTTGGCCTTGGACTGCAACTGCTTCTTTGGGTGACCATGCTCTTTATATTACCGGCCCAGTTTTTTCCAAATCTTCCCGCTGCCTTCTTGATCAAGCATACTCTTATACTTTGTATCCTTATCACGCTCTATTATTTGAATAGCATGGTCTGGGTCCCCAATTATCTATTAAAGAGTAAAACAACCAACTACATCGGCATGGTCATCGGCATGATCTTTATCATCATGCTGGCAATCCATTTTATCGAGATTTGGTTGCACATTGATAAAATATTCAGAAATGAAAACGCGTCTGCTCCCCAGCCAGGCAGAAAGTATTCTCATTTCAGGATCGATTATTTTACTTTATTACTCCTATTGATAGACATCGGCATCAGCACCAGCATTGCTTTATTTACCCACAACGCACAGGAAAAAGAAATTAAAGAAAAGTATGAAAAAGAAAAGATCTCGAGCGAACTCGACTTACTTAAATCACAAATCAATCCTCATTTCTTTTTTAATACGCTAAACAATATCTATGCTTTGACCAGCACTCAGGTGTCCCTGGCTCAAAAGGCCATTCTGACTTTATCTAAAATGATGCGCTATGTACTGTACGATTCACATCAGGACAAATTTGTCTTATTATCGCAGGAGATCTTGTTTATAGAAAATTACATAGAGCTCGTGAAATTCAGATTAACGGATAAAGTGAAAATTAATTTTATCAAGCCTTCACCTCTCAAGGATCATCCGTTGTCTCCGATGATTTTAATGCCTTTTGTAGAAAATGCATTTAAATATGGTGTGAAAGCAGGAGAAGAGTCTTCGATCGATATTTCAGTATCCCAGTCCGATACCGTATTTTCTTTCCAGGTAAAAAATAAAAAATTTGCAAATCCCGGGATGGATATAGAACGTCATTCAGGAATGGGTATATCGCATACCCGACGCATGCTTGATTTGGTTTACCCCGGGAAGCATGATTTAAAAATAATTGACAATGCTGAATTTTTTGAAGTAAATCTGAGCATTCAATGGTAGTGTGTATTTTTACTCTTCATGAAGCTAACATGCATTGCGGTCGATGATGAGCCACTTGCCCTGGATTTGGTAGTATCCTATATACACCAGACTCCATTTTTAGAATTGCAATCAAAATATGATAATGCCATCGATGCATTGACGGCCATACAAAACAATCCGCCGGATCTTATTTTTTTGGATATTCAGATGAATGGACTCAATGGGATCGAACTCGCCCGAGTAATATCTCATCTTAAAAACAAAGTGTACATCATTTTTACCACAGCTTATCCGCAATTTGCGCTGGAGGGTTACAAAGTAGAAGCAGTCGATTATTTACTCAAACCCTTCAGTTATGAAGACTTTTTAATTGCAGCTCAAAAAGTAAAATCAAGATTTGAACAAAGTCAACCTTCTATGTCACAACCCTCAGTCCAGGAAAATTCGAATCTATTCTTAAAAGTAGAGCACCAAATCATCAAAATACCTTTTAAAGAAATACGCTACATTGAAGGCTTTAAAGATTATATAAAAGTACACCTAGTAGATGGGAGAGTATTATTATCTCTGACCAGCCTCAAAAAATTAGAAGAGTCATTACCCGGAACGCAGTTTATACGTATCCACCGATCTTTTATCGTAGCCATTGATAAAGTAACTTCGATCACCAAAAGTTCAGTCTACATCGATAAAGTAGAGATCTCCGTATCGGAAGCCTATAAAGAAAACTTCGACAAAGAGTTTGCGGGATGGCGGAAAGAATAGGGTTAATATCTTATGGAACGGTAATCCTGAGGGCTATGAAAATCATGAGTCAATCTCCATTTTCATTAATTCAAAGAATTGAAGTACCCTTCATCACAGTTTTATGATGAACTTTCGTGTATAACAATTTTCGATGAAATTATTCTGTTGAAACCATGATTAATGTGTAAACTCTACAATATATTCAGAAGAATATTCATCATCACCAGGCTTCATTCGCTTAACAAAAAAGCGAGCCCGCTGGCCCAATCTGAGACTAGTGTGTTTATTCTTTATATCTTCTTCCGTATTCAATGGCTGTAAAGATGGATACCATAATGTATAACCCGGAAGCTCAAAAAATAGTTGAGGTCTGGTCCATTCCTGGCTATTGGATCCTATTGAAAGGTCTTTGTTTTTATTGAATGAAATATAGACCTGACTGCCCATCCATGATTTACCTACCACTTTGCCCATCATCATGACCCAGCAATTGAGATAGGTATTCCAGCTCACCGATGGACCCCAATGAAATCCACCGCCAGGCGATGATGAAGGTCCGCCTCCATCTTCCATTGGAATTTGAAGTGATCGTATCGGTTTTCCAATTCCATTGTATCGGGAATTAAAAGCTGTACCGTCCCATCGCTTTGCCTTGCCTGCAGGATGATCCAGATCTTTCAAAGCAATACGGGCCACACTGATGCATTGGCCGGACCACTCTGATTTTGGATTGTATGATTTTTCATTATACACACCGGGATATCCATATTCTCCATAAAACAAGTACAAATAATCTCCACT
>CALMKY010000641.1 GCA_937867195.1 uncultured Saprospiraceae bacterium
GAAATAGGCAAAATAAATATCATATCCCCCCACGCTGGTCTTGCGATTGGATGCATACATCGCACTCAGTCTGCTGCTGGTCAATTTAAAGTCAACATCATCTTCTGATGAATTGACCGGAATACCCATATTGGCTGGAAAATTCCATTTCTTAGTTTTATCATCAAATGTGGTGTAAAAGACATCAAAGCCACCAATACTGTTGATATTGTTACTACTGAAAAACAGCGTACGGCCATCGAAAGCCATGTAGGGACTGATTTCATCGTACGGAGTATTGATTGTTGGACCCAGATTTACCGGCAAAGACCAAATATGATTTGTGAATCTTGAAAAATACAAATCATATCCCCCAAAACCACCTTCCCTTTTGGATGAAATGATCAGCGTCGAATCATCAAAATGAAATATTTCATCATCAGATCTTAAAAAGGATATCCCCAACGATCCATTTTTCCTGGCGCCGGCTTCCGCAGTGAACGTGTCGGCCCGGAATTCCAGATTCTTAAACTTTGCTCCTGTTGTATAGTAAACAATTTGTCCGTTTTCACTGAAGTCCACTAATTTTTCGTGTGCATTTGTTGAAAGGTTAGGATTGAGGGGAGCTATTTCTGACCATTCAGCGTTGGACAATGTGGATTTATACATATCGTATTGCAATTCAAAATCAGGATGATAGTTGCCGGACTCGCTAACGGCTTCCCGGTTTGAATTAAAATAAAACCGGCTATCGATATTGATACTGGATACCGGATTTCTTTCATCCCAGATCGTATTCACTTCATCACCTGCAGATTCGACCAGTACAGATTCTGTGGACTGGCTCAACAAATTTCCTGTGCCACATCGCTTGATGTCTCCTAGGATGGATTGTCTTAACTTTTGGTCTTTCGTATTGTTTAATGCCTTTTTCAACGTGGCGGCTGCATCGAGAAAATTTGATCTGGCCATCATAATTTTGGCATTCAGATATAGATTGAGATCCGTATGAACGTTCAATTTTAGCAATAACTGGAGAATGGCTTTTGCAGTGTCCAGATTGTTCGTTTCATATTCACAGATGGCCCTCTTTTGCAACCCATCATAATTATTACTCTTGCCTGAAAGGTTTCTCAAGATATTGACGGCTTTAAAATATTGATGGTTGAGCATATAGCCGTCAGCTTGTCTGGAAAGTAAATCCTCGGTTTGGCAGGACATTTTCCAGGATAACAACAGCAAAAAAACAGCAGCATAAATTCGCATCTTCTCGTACGATTCTGTAATTAAATTAGATTGCAGTATTGACATCAAATGCCTCCAGGATGTCAGCGATTCGTTTTAAAAAAGACCCACCGAGGTACCCATCGATAATTCTGTGATCATAAGACAGTGACATATACATCATATGTCTGATTCCGATGACATCACCTTGATCGGTCTCGAGCACCATCGGTCTTTTTTTAATGGAGCCTATTGCTAAAATAGCAACCTGTGGCTGGTTGATAATGGGAGTGCCCATGATATTTCCAAAGGACCCGATATTTGTGATCGTGAAAGTTCCTTCTTTTACTTCATCGGGTTTGAGTTGACTCTCCCTTGCCCGGGTCGCTACATCGTTTACCGTTACCGCCAATCCTTTTAAATTTAATCGGTCTGCATTTCTGATTACCGGCACGATCAGATTTCCATTGGTCAATGCGGTGGCCATTCCAATGTTGATGTCCTTTCTCTTTATGATCTTATAGCCATCCACCGAAGAATTGATCATCGGATATTCCTTGATGGCTTTAATACATGCATCGATGAAAACAGGCGTAAATGTGATGGATTGATGATTTTCCTGTAAAAATTTTGCCTTTACTTTATTTCTCCACATCACGATATTCGTCACATCACATTCCACAAAAGAACATACGTGAGGAGCTACCTGCTTACTCATGACCATATGGTCTGCGATCAGTCTGCGCATACGATCCATCTCTACGATTTCATCGTGCGCACCATGATTTATTGAAGATGTTGTATGAACCGTTGGCTGCTTTTCCACCCTGCGTAGAGCATTTTGGCTTACGATGCTCTGTGGTTTATCTTCAATTTTAATTACGGTATTTTTTTTGTTCTCTATGTGTGCAAGAATATCGTTTTTGGTGACACGGCCCTCGGCTCCTGTTCCCTTGATAGCTTTTAATTCATCTGCTGTAATATTTTCTTCTTTAGCAATATTACGTACCAACGGGGAATAAAATCGATCTCCCGCTATAGCCTCATTCGATATGGTAGATTTCATTTCAGAGTGTACCGGTACATAGGGTATTTCGATTTCCTTTTGTTCTTCTTCAACGAATTCCAGATCACCGTGAACCTCGTTTTTTGTAACGATACCGGATTCTTCACCCTGCGCAATATGCGCGAGTACTTCTCCAACCGGTACGACGTCATTTTCTGAAAACAAAATTTTAGACATGATGCCCGCAACCGGAGAAATTACTTCAGAATCTACTTTGTCTGTTGCAATTTCTAACACAGGTTGGTCGGCCTCGATGTGTTCACCTTCTTTTACAAGCCAATTAAGTATCGTCGCTTCGGTAATACTTTCACCCATTTTGGGCATGATAAGATCATGCATCATAATCTGCAAAGGTAACAGAATTAAAAACCATTTACTAATCCGGTAAATCGATATAATAACTCTTTTTCACCTTTGGGTTTACCGTCAGGGAAGATGATCTGAGCCATGGATTGAGCACTTTGAGCATGCGATAGGTAGTACCATGATCATGTGCCCAGGCTCCCAGGTTGGGTATAGAAGATGAGACTTCCACGGAGTGTGTCCTGATGGTATTGTATTTATCAACAGGGTCTATATAAAAACCATAATCATCCGGATGTTCTCCAATCTCTTTCAAAGCAAGCAATCTAAAAATATAACGGGACGATTCATCATTAATATTGATATCGTAATAATTTTTTTCACCCTGGGTTTCCAGTTCTCGGGCTACCCCGGTTTCTCCCATATTATAAGCTGCAGCGGCCAGGGTCCAGGAACCGAATCGTTGTTTGTATCTCAAAATATGCTGGCAAGCTGCATTGGTGGCTTTGATGAGATGATAGCGCTCATCCACTTCATCGTTGATTTCGAGTTTATAGGATTCAGCCACGGGTTTCATAAATTGCCAGATTCCTTTGGCACCTGCAGGAGAAGTTTCATTTCGAAGGGAGGTCTCGATGACAGGGATGTATTTAAAGTCTACCGGTATTCGATATTCTTTTAAAATATTTTCAATTATCGGAAAAAATCGTTGCATAGACTTAAGGCATAATACCGTATTAGAATGCCAGTAGGTATTCACCAATAGTTCACGATCCAATCTTTCTCTTACGTCAAAATTCTGAATGGGTACATTTTCACCAGCAAAATTGTACTGTTCTCTCAAAACCACTGGCTTTACCACTTGTGCATTGGGCTTTGTCGCTGACAGCGAAGTTTTTTTGTCAGCCAATGTATAGGAAACGAACATTAATAAAGACAGCATACCGGCCATCATAAATGAAAATTTATTCATTAAGCGATTCATGATCTGTTAACGATTTGATTGTAGGACGAATTGTATATTCGACTAAGCAAGATTCATGCCTAATCGATCCGCTAAGTTATGGGTATAATCATGTTCAAATGACAGAATCAATTGCGGGTATAGTAAAAATTAAAATGTTACGAAAGTCTTCAACTGTATCCCTGAAGCCAATGTCTCAGAATGCAAATCTTTAAAATACTGAACAAGATCTAATTATAATAACGGAATTATATTGATTTACTTAAGTATGTTTTGTACTCCATTCCGGCAGATAAACCAACCATCGCCATTTTAATTAAGATGATATCCTGCAGCAGATTCTGATTGACGGAATGCTTTTAATGCAATCGACATGCAGATGACACTGGCAAG
>CALMKY010000642.1 GCA_937867195.1 uncultured Saprospiraceae bacterium
AAGAACCATCAACAATCCTGAGATCAGGGTGGCTCTAAGCTCATTGATTCCACCTGATTTTTCTTTTAACGCAATCATCATGGGAATGGAACCGATGATATCAATTACAGCAAACAATGTAAAACTGACGGTAAGAAATGCTTTGAATGACCAATCGAGCATGCAGTAAAATTACTACAAAACTTTTACACCGGAATGGACGATCAGGGTATCCTCTCCAGGGATTGTACAATATCATCCAATAACGATTGTCTGTCTTCCAATCCTATATAAAAGCGAATCAGATTCCAAGGCAACTCAGGATCGGGCTGACCAGGCATGTCATAAAAAGTAATGATCGGAATGATCAAGGATTCATGTCCACCCCAAGAAACAGCAATTAAAAAATGTTTGAGTCGGTCGCAAAAATCAATTACATCTTGTTTTGCTTTAGCTTTCAATGCCAAGGTAAACATACCGCCTCCTCT
The DNA here is from genome assembly GCA_937867195.1 of uncultured Saprospiraceae bacterium. GTDB lineage: Bacteria > Bacteroidota > Bacteroidia > Chitinophagales > Saprospiraceae > JADJLQ01. The sequence continues at coordinate 468 of CALMKY010000642.1, forward strand.
CATTTGCTGAACGGCAAGAAATTGTTGTTCGTTAATAAAAGGATAATAAATTTTTTCCAATTTAGGATGATGGCTCAGTTTTTCAACCATCCATGAAGCACTATCGTGAGATCGTTGTACTCTCAGGTGCAAAGTCCGGAGACCCCGGATCACCAAGGCGGCATCATGAGGACTGATGATATGACCGAGGGTCATGGTTTCACTGTAAAAAATCTTTTTGACCATTTCATGTGAAGCACACAAAACTCCCAAGACGACATCACTATGCCCATTGATGTATTTAGTACCGGAATGTACGATGATATCGATGCCATAATCTGCCGGGTTTTGGAAATAAGGGGAACAATAGCTGTTGTCGATGATACTGATTACATTATATTTTTTACTTAAAGCAGCGCAATGTTTTAAATCCTGCAATTCAAAAATGGTAGAATTAGGACTTTCCAACATCAATATCCTGGTCTGCGGGGTAATGGCCTTTTCTATTTCATCATTGTTTTTACCGTCTACCATGGTATGCGTGATTCCAAAGCGGGGAAGATATTTTTGTAATAAGTTTTTGGTCCAGCTATAGGCAGATTTCACACAGACAATATGATCGCCGGTAGATACATTGGCCATGACGGCGGCCGAGACGGCAGACACTCCACTGGAAAATACAAGACAATCTTCGGTATGTTCCAGTGCAGCCAATTTTTTACGCAGTATTTCTACTGTCGGATTGTTGCCGCGGGTATACACATGATCACCAAATTCATTTGCTATTTTCTTTTTAAAATCAGCGACTGAATCAAATTTAAAATTGCTGGTTTGAATAATGGGAGGGGAGACGGCATTGAAATACTGATCCCGATCTTCGCCCAGATGATTTAATATATAGCCGATATCCATATTGATTGCAATCTATTCATGATAATTCCATTTTTTTTCATTGACCTGCATTTCAACTACCGGAGAGGTCGTACCGGATACGACATGGCCTATGATTTGATTCGGCAATTTAAGTTCATTGGCAATAGGAATGATTTGTTCGATGGCTTGGATTGATCCGTATATTTCTAAACGTATACCCATATTGAATACTTTGTACATTTCTTCCGGGCTTGCGTTGCTGCATTCCTGTATGATGTCAAATACGATCGGTGGATCAGGGATCCTATTTTTAATTATTTTCACATTGGATGCAAATTTGAGCACTTTGCTGTGTGCTCCTCCGGTGGCATGCACGATGCCATGCAAGCCGTCCATCTTATGATCAACTATTTTTTTTAGTAGAGGTAGAAAGGTTCTGGTTGGAGAAAGCAATAAGTCTCCAATCATGTGTTGACCACCCGATTTATCTTGTACCATATCCTGTATCCGGTATTTTCCTACATATGTCAATGCAGGATCCAGAGCGGGATCATAGCTCTCAGGATATTTAGTGGAATACATTTTTGACAAAACATCGTGTCGTGCCGATGTCAATCCATTGCAGCTAATACCACTATTGTAATTTGATTCGTAAATGGTTTGTCCGGCTGAGCCGATGCCAAGGATTACATCGCCCGGTTGGATATCTATGCGGAATACCTTATCTTTTTTCAAAGAAGCATAAACCGGGTAGCCCACATCCGTGGTCCGGATCACGTCGCCTACGTCGGCGGTCTCGCCTCCCGCATGATGCATGTGTATTCCGAACTGAGCCATTTGATCCATAAAGTCAAGGGTGCCGTCAATAATAGTTTGTAATACTTCACCCGGGATCAGCTTTTTATTACGGAGCAAGGTATTGGAAATGATGAATCGATCTACCGCACCACTCACTGCCATATCATCGATGTTCATTACGAGCGCATCCTGCGCGATCCCTTTCCAGATAGTGAGATCTCCGGTTTCTTTCCAATATAAATACGCAAGGATGGTCTTGGTTCCTGCTGTGTCAGCATGGAGCATGATACAATCTTCATCATTCTTACTAAATGGATCATTCAATACTTTGCAAAATGTATTATTAAATAATCCCTGGTCTAATTTGTGAATCGCCTGATGCACTTCTTTTTTATCAGCCGAGACTCCCCTTGATTCGTACCTAGATGAATCCATTAAAATGATAATTTCAGTGTTTTGATCAGTCAAAGATACTTTTCCATTTGTCACCATACAAAGCATAGATCGAGGTGATGAAAATCAATATCCAATAGGCTGCTTCGGCTCCCCACGCCCAAGTGAGGGCAAAATGCCTGATTTTGATAAAATAGTAAGCCAATACCAAGTAGACCACTGTATTGATGAATTGTATTCTAAGTCCATGAAAGGAGGCTCCGGTACCACCCAGACCATTGAAAAAAATTGTTGCTATCGAAAACATCAGGAGTAATACTAAAATGACTAAAAACACAGGTTTTGCATCCTGGATCAACGACAAATTGCTTGCACCCAGGATAGGATAAAAAAGTTTGTCTGGAAATAACAATGAAGGTACTGCTAAGATCATGGTCGTAATAAAAGATAATTTCGCTGTTCGCCAAACGATTGGGATCACAGCTTTGTATCTTGATTTACCTATATAGCCACTGACCATGGTTTGGATTCCAGCGGCATATCCCCATATGGGTACACTGAGTATTAAATACATGACCCTGCCAAGATTGGAAATAGCCAATGGTCGTTCACCCATGTTTTCAATCCACGCAAATAGTAAAAACGAAGACCCTAAGCCCACTATCGACTGGATAATAAAGGGTACGGAAACAATCACGATGTGTTTGATGACTGTAAAATCCAATGGTTGTCGTTTGAGTAATTGATACCCGTTTTCAATATTATCTTTAAAAATAAAAACCAGGAAAAGTCCTAAGGTGATTCCTTCTGCAAGCGTACTTGCAAGAGCAGCACCCCCGATACCCATGCGAGGCAATCCAAAATGCCCGAAAATAAATCCATAATTTAGAATAAGATTGATCAGGATCAAGATTATCGTCTGATATCCGATGATGGGAGTACGGGCAACACCAGCGTACAAAGCAATGAAAATAACGCCCAGATAGCTGAAGAATACTCCAAACGAGCGGTACCGGATGTATTCTAAACTGTGATGAATAATGGTTTCAGAAGCCGCTAATTTTGAAAACAACCATGGGCTGCCGAATCTCATGAATAAAAACATAACGATCGCCATAATCAATTCAAATAGCAGCATCATTTGAACGATCTGTCCAATGGCAGATTTATTGCGTTCGCCCATACGACGTGCAATCAAAATCTGTCCGCCACGAGAAAAACCAAATCCAATGGCAGCAATGATCAGATAAAATACCCCGACGAAGCCCATGGCAGCAAACATGGATTGATCGTAATGGTATAAAAAAATACTATCCGTAAGCGCAATGATGTTTTGAGAAGCACTCCCGATCATGATGGGTGCTGCGATTTTAAAAATATTGCGATATGATGTACTTAAATCCAAACTTTAACAATCATATAATGTGGAGTCCAAAATGGAGTGATGGCAATATATAACTATTTCGCGGAAAAATTTTTTCGAAAAAAAATCGAATAAAAGTTAGCAATATTTAGAACTGCATATAAATTTGCCACTACATCTGGGAAATTAATTTATCCACATTATCATTATAGCATAGAACTATATGAAGAAAAAGGAAGATCAAAAGGCAACCAAAAAAAGAATCGTGAAAGATTATGAAAATCTTTCACCCGAATTATCAGAAGCATTGCACAATGCCTATCCTGAAGGATTTACCGGATCTATGATATCATTTTTTGATCGAGATGGTAAAAGAGTTTCGGCAATACCCTTTGAAACTGATGAAATCATTTATCTTATCCGAATGGTAGATAAAAAGCCAAAGGCGGTAAAAGACGACGATATCGATGCAGATCTGGATCTTGGTGACGAATCAGGAGCAGGAGATGATGCAGGTGACGGTGAAGAAGGTGAAGGTGGTGGTGATGTGTCACTCGATGATATGGAAAATGCCGAAAATTCTTTTGCCGACGATGATAATTATTAATCATTGATTGACAGATCCTGTATTCAATATTGATCGGTTTAGATCAGAAGGTCATCTTCTCATAGATTACATTGCAGAATATTTAAAACGGTGCGAACAAAAGGAAATTGATGTCCTGTCGCCCATAGAGGCGGATGATTCATTTAAATATTGGAACGATGAATTGTATTCCCCGGGTTTGTCGACCTTGGCACTGTTTGATCAAATGATCCGGAAGTCCACCCATTTGCATC